>DATFSB010000025.1:0-8875 GCA_035262825.1 Gemmatimonadales bacterium
GCGAAGCGGTGCGTATGGCCGATGACCCAGGACGAGAGGACGCCGCCGCCCGAGCAACCCGAGACGTACATCCGCGTCGTATCCACCATCCCGCGCCCGATGACGGTGTCGACGCCGGCCATGAGATCGTCATAGTCGACGCTGGGATAGGCGTGGAAAATGGCGTTGCCGAACGCCGAGCCGTATCCGGTTGAGCCGCGCGGATTCACATACAGCACGACATAGCCGTCGGCGGCGAAATTCTGGAACATGTAGCTGAACCCGACGTTGTAGTTGCCGTGCGGCCCGCCATGAATCTCGAGAATCAGCGGGTACTTCCGGGCGCGGTCGAACGACGGCGGCTTCACGATCCACGCCTGCACGCGCGCGCCGCCGCTCGAGGGGTAATTGATCTCTTCCACCTGCGCCAGCTTCAGGCGGCCGAGGATGTCGGCGTTGACGCTCGTCAGGCGGGCCACCGGGTCCGGCTTGCGCAGGTTGTAGCGCACGATGTCGGCCGGATGCGTCGGGTCGCTGCGCGTGCCGACGGCGTTGAGGTTGCGATCGAGCGACGTGAGGGCGAGCATCTGCGCCCCGCTGGTGACGCTGCGCGGCGCCCCGCTGAGACCGGCGAACCAGATGTTGCGCGATCCGTGATCGTCGGCGGCGAAGTACACGCCGCTGCCGTCCGGGGCCCAGCGCGGTCCCGCGGGGTCGCGGTCCAGGTCAGCGGTGATCTTCCGCATCCCGCTGCCATCCACCCCCATCACCCAGAGATCGGCCGCGTGGTAGCTGGCATTGGTCGAATCGTACCCCGCCATCGCGATCGACTTGCCGTCGGGTGACACGATCGGGCTCGTCCACACGCCGGGCCGCGTCGTCAGCGGCCGCACCGCCCCGGTCGCGACGTCGACCAGATAAATCGCCGAATTGCGATAGTTGTGGTCGGCCGCGGGGTCTTTGTAGCCGTCCACCACCACCGACTTTCCATCGGGCGTCCAGTCGTAGCCCACGGCCGTGGTGAGGCCGTCGAAGCGCGCCCCCACGTTCCATTCGCCGCTCGTGAGCTGTCGCGCCGTGCCGCCGTCCGCGGACACGAGAAAGAGGTGGAGGTAACCGTCCTCCATGAAGCCGCGCCGATCCTGCCGGTAGTGCATCCGGTCCACCACACGCGGCGCGGCCGTCCAGTTGGCACCGGTGGGCGGCTTGGGCATGCTGATGTCCCACGGCGTGGCGTGGCGCACCAGCATCGCGAACGACAGCCACTTTCCGTCGGGAGACCAGCGCAGGTCACTCGGCGTTTCGACGAGGTGCGTCACCTGCGACTGCGCCCCTTCGGCGTCCATCCAGCGCACGAACACCTGCGTTCCCTTCGGCTCGCCATCGGCGAGATACGCGATGCGCGACCCGTCGGGCGACCAGCGGGCGTTCGAGCCCTTGGTGAGAAAGCGATTCTTCGAGCCGTCGGCGCCCATGATCCACAATGCCTGCTCCCACTTGTCCTCGATGCGATTCACCCACGAGCGCGTGTAGATGATCTGCGATCCGTCGGGCGACAGCTGCGGATCGGCCGCCTGCTCGAAATCGAGGTAGTGGTCGACGGTGAGGAGAGTGTCCGACGCTGTTTCCTGTGCCTGCACCACGCCGGGCAATGCGGCACAGCTGAGTGCGAAGATGACTATGGTGGAACGGGAGAGCATGATGGCGGCCCTTTCGAAGCAGATCGTGGTAAGCTGCCGAACGATCGCCCCCCTCGCTAGTTCACCACTCCCGCCGCCCATTCGATGCCGCCCACGAGGTGATCGAGGAAGGCCCGCTCGGCGTAGCTGCAGGCGGTGTGACCCATGGCTGTGTACCAGGCGCGCCCGCCGTCGTAGGTGTGGAACCAGCTGATCGGGTGGGACGAACCCATCGTGCCGCCGCTGTAGGTCGATTCCGCGACCACGGCGAGCACCGTCACCCCTGCCGGCTGCGCCGTGAAGTTGTACCACTCGTCGGTGCGGACCCACGGCATCGCCACCGTACGAGTCGAGACGTGCGCCGTGTCGACGATCAGCACCGTCGCCTGCTGGATCGCCGGATGGGCCTTGAAGGTGGCGCCGAGTAAGTCATGGTACCACGGCCAGCCATACTCGGTGTCGGAAGCGGAATGTACTCCTGCGAAGCCGTGGCCGGCCTCGATGTAACGCTGGAAGGCCGCCTGCTCGGTGGAGTCGAGCACGTCACCTGTCGTATTGAGGAAGAGAACGGCGGAGAAGCGCGCGAGGTTGGCGTCTGTGAAGGCCGCGGCGTCCTCGGTCGCTTCAACGCTGAAGTTGTTGTACGCCCCGAGGACCTGAACGGCGGCGATCGCCGCCGGGATCGATGCGTGGCGGAATCCCAGGGTTCGCGTGAAGACCAGCAAATGGAAGGGAGCATGCGCGATCGGCGCCGGAGCGACGCCCGAGCTGTCGGGAGCGGTGCACACTTCGGCTTTGGGAGCCGTTGAATTCGAACTGCACGCCGCGATTGCCAGTATCCCGACGACGATTCTCATGGCCTACAACCGGTCTAGTCCAGGTGAACGTTGACCAGAGGCAGGACCCGAAGCAAGCCGTGGTTGTTACGCGCGTTATTGATGAGACCGAGCTGCACGCCGTGCAGCCGCTTGGCGTAATTGTAGACACCGATGGCGAGCCCGAACTGATCCCCCTTCATGCGATTGTATCCGGCGATCGAGACGCCGCGCATGTCCCAGGTGCGCGTCCGGATCGCCGAGACCGCGAGCCCCTGGATCAGGGGCGCCTCGACGTGTGCCCCGCCGATCGCGAGGCCGCGGATTCGCCTGCCGGCGACCACGGCGAGGCCGGCGATCGCGACGCCGCCCATCGGTCCATCCGAGACGATGGCGAGTCCCGCGACGTCGAGACCGGTGTTCGGACCGTTGGCCACGATCGCGAGGCCGCTGACACTGACGCCGCGGATCGAGCGGTTCGCGACGACCGCCAAACCGCCGAGCGCGATGCCGCCCAGATCGCCGTTCGTCACCGTCGCGAGCCCCCCGGCGGACACGCCGTAGAGCGACCCGTTGGCGACGACGGCAAGACCCCCGATGTTGGCTCCGCGCATGCGCCGGTTCGCGACCGCAGCCAATCCGCCGACATTGATGCCGTCCATGTCACGGTTCGCCACGACACCCAGGCCGGCGATGTTCACGCCCCGCATGTTGCGATTGGCCACGGTGCCGAGGCCGGAGAGATTGATGCCGTTCATGTCGCCGTTCGAGACGACACCGAGGCTGGCGATGGTGAGTCCACGAAACTCGCGGTTGGCCACCGCCCCCACCCCGCCGATCGTCACTCCGGTGAATCGTCCCCCCACCGGCCCGGTCACCCCTACCGCCAGACCATTCAACTCCATCCCCTCGTTGTCCTTCGGGGTCCAGATCGTGATGCCGATCCCGTTGACGCGCTCAACCTGATTGTCCTGGACATTGATTCGCAGACCGGTCCAGCGTCGCGAGTTGCCGATCGACAGTCCCACGCCGCCGACGCCGAGGTTCAGGGCATGGTAGCCGGGCGGACGGCGCGGTTCTTGATGGGTGGAATCCTGGGCGGCGAGGGGCACCCCCCGGATGAGGGGCAGTGCGAGCGCGAGGGCGGCGGGCGCGACACGAACCATCCGGGGTTCCGTAGAGTAGAAAGGCGTCCCTACGGATGCTCCCGGGCGCAAGTTCCACATCCGTAGCGCCTCCAGCGGCGTACGTTACATTGGCTCGACATGAACCGACTACAACAGCTGATCACCAAATTCCGCCTGTGGTTCGATACGAGCGCCATGCCTGTCCGGCTCAATCCGGGGGTGCACCACGTCGATTGGGTGCGCGTGCTGCCCTTCGTCGCCATGCACCTCGCCTGCCTCGGCGTGATCTGGGTGGGGGCCAGCTGGACGGCGGTCGGTGTGGCCGCGGGGCTCTACGTGCTGCGGATGTTCGCGATTACCGGGTTCTACCACCGCTACTTCTCGCACCGGACCTACGAGGTCTCGCGGCCGGTGCAATTCCTGATCGCCGTGGCAGGGGCGACGTGCGTGCAACGCGGACCGCTGTGGTGGGCGGCGCACCACCGCAAGCACCACCGCCATGCCGATACGGAAGTCGACGTGCACAGTCCCCGCATTCACGGATTCTGGTGGAGCCACATGGGGTGGATCACTTCCCCCGAGAACTTCCCCACCGACGTGAAGCAGGTGCCAGACCTCGCCCGTTACCCCGAGCTGCGCTTCCTCGACCGCTTCGACATTGTCGTCCCGCTGCTGCTGGCGATTGCGCTGTTCGTTCTTGGGGGCGCGCAATGGCTGGTGTGGGGTTTCTTCATCAGTACCGTAGTGTTGTTTCACTGCAGCTGCTTCATCAACTCGCTGGCCCATCAGCTGGGCCGCCGGCGCTACCCCACCCCCGACGACAGCAAGAACAGCCTGCTGCTCTCGCTCATCACCTTCGGCGAGGGGTGGCACAACAACCACCATTGGTATCCCGGCGCGACGCGGCAGGGCTTCTACTGGTGGGAGGTGGACTTCACTTTCTACGGGCTCTGGCTCCTGTCCAGGCTCGGCATCATCAGAAACCTCCATCCGGTGCCGGCCAGGGTGCGGGAGCGCTCGTAGTCTTGCGCATCGCCATCGTCGGCGGAGGCATCGCCGGCCTCGTCGCCGCTCACCTGCTGCACCCCGATCACGACATCACCCTGTTCGAGGCGAACGACTACCTCGGCGGCCACACGCACACCGTGCCCGTCACGGCCGCGTCGGGCCGCTGGCCGGTCGACACCGGTTTCATCGTCTACAACGAGCGCAATTACCCCGCGTTCACGACGCTGCTCGCGCGGCTCGGCGTGGCGACGCAGCCGACGTCGATGAGCTTCAGCGTACGCTCCGACGCGAGTGGATTCGAATACAACGGCTCGTCGCTCAACCAGCTGTTCGGCCAGCGCTCCAATCTGCTGCGGCCGTCGTTCTATCGGATGGCCGCCGACATCCTGCGCTTCGGACGGCACGCTCCCCTGGCGGTGCGGGACGGAGCGGCCCGTGCCACCCTGGGCGAGTATGCCCGCGACGCCGGCTACTCCGACAGGTTCCTGGCCCATTACCTGGTGCCGATGGCCTCGGCGCTCTGGTCGCAGCCGCAGCAGCAGGTGCTCGAGATGCCGCTCGCGTTTCTCGTCCGCTTCCTCGACAACCACGGCATGCTGCGCGTCGACGGCCGGCCCGAGTGGCGCGTCGTGCGAGGAGGCTCCGAGCGGTACGTCGATGCTCTCATGCGGCCGTTCGCGGCGCGAGTTCGGCTGGCGTGTCCGGTGCGGCGCGTGCGCCGGCTGCCGGACGGCGTGACGGTCGATGGGGAGCCCTTCGATGAACTGGTGCTGGCGTGTCACGCCGACCAGGCACTCGCCCTGCTCGAGGATGCGACCACCGCGGAATGCGAGATCCTGTCGGCGATTCCCTATCAGGCGAACGACGTCGTGCTGCACACCGACGTGTCCCTCTTGCCGCGGCGGCGCCGGCTGTGGGCGGCGTGGAACTATCACCTCGATCGCGATCCCAGCGCACCGGCGGCGGTCACGTACAACATGAACATCCTGCAGTCTCTCCCGTCACCGGAGACGTTCTGCGTGACCTTGAATCGGAGCGGCGCGGTGGCCCCCGATCGCGTCGTCGGGCGCTTCACCTACCACCACCCGGTGTTCACGAGCGCCGGAGTACGAGCCCAGGCACGGCTTTCGGAAATCAGCGGCCGGCAGCATACGCATTACTGCGGCGCGTACTGGGGCAACGGGTTCCACGAAGATGGGGTGGCCAGCGCGTACCGAGCGGCCCAGGCCGTCGGAGTCCGGGCGTGAACAGCGCGATGTACTCAGGGCTCGTCCAGCACCGCCGCTTGCGGCCGGTGCCGCACCGCTTCCGTTTCCGGTTGTTCATGATGTATCTCGACCTCGACGAGCTGCCCCAGGCACTCGACCGGCGATGGCTGTGGTCGGCGCGGCGCTTCGCCCCGGCGCGATTCCACCGCGCCGATTACCACGGCGACCCGACGGTGCCGCTCGCCGAGGCGGTGCGCCGTACGGTCGCCGAGCAGACGGGCACGCGACCCACCGGACCGATCCGGCTGCTCACTCACCTGCGGTATTACGGATACTGTTTCAATCCCGTGAGTTTCTACTACTGCTTCGATCGCTCGGGGTCCACCGTCGAGACGATTCTGACGGAGATCACCAACACGCCGTGGGGCGAGCGGCACAGCTACGTGCTGCCGCGCACGCCCCACATGAACGGGGTGATGCGGTTCCGGTTCGCGAAGAATTTCCACGTGTCCCCGTTCATGCCGATGGAGCAGCGCTACGACTGGCGGTTCTCGCCGCCGGGACGCCGGCTCGCCGTCCACATGGAGAACTACGACACCGCGGGGATGATCTTCGACGCGACGATGTCGCTGCACCGCCGCGAGCTGTCCGGTGCGACGCTCGCGCGCGCCCTCCTCGCCTACCCCTGGATGACCGTCAGCGTGATCACCGCCATCCATTGGAACGCCCTCAAGCTGTGGCTCAAAGGCAATCCCGTCTTCACGCATCCGGAGCGACGCTCTCCATGACTCCGCTCGATCGCCTCGCCCGTCGGCTGCTGCACGCGCGGTTCGCCCGGCTAACCGAGGGTCGCCTCACGATTGCCGAAGGTGCAGGGCGCGTGTCGTTCGGGCCCGGCAACGCCGGAGCGCCCGACGCGGCGCTCACCGTGCTTCATCCGCACTTCTATCGTGGCGTGCTGCTCGGCGGCCACCTCGGCGCGGTCGAGACGTATCTCGACGGCTGGTGGGAGACGCCCGATCTCACCGCCGTCGTCCGGCTGATGGTGCAGAACCGCGCCGTGCTCGACAGCTTCGAAGGCGGTCTGGCACGGCTGGCGCAGCCGATCCGACGGGCCTGGCACGCGATGCGCCACAACTCACGGGCGGGAAGCCGCCGCAACATCGCGGCGCACTACGACCTCGGAAACGAGTTCTTCGCCGCGTTCCTCGACGATACCCTCACCTACTCCTGCGGCATCTTCGAGCGGCCCGACATGAGCCTGCGCGAGGCGTCGATCGCCAAGTACGACCGCCTGTGTCGCAAGCTGGCGCTCGCGCCGGAGGACCACGTGATGGAGATCGGTACGGGATGGGGCGGGTTCGCGCTGCACGCGGCCGCGACCTACGGCTGCCGCGTGACCACGACGACAATTTCCCGCGAGCAACACCGCCTCGCTACCGAGCGCGTTCACAGCGCCGGGCTCGCCAATCGCATCACGGTGCTGCTGCGCGACTACCGCGATCTCGAAGGGCGGTTCGACAAGCTGGTCTCGATCGAAATGATCGAGGCCGTGGGACACCGGTTCTACCGCGACTTCTTCCGGAAATGCGCCGATCTGCTGAAGCCGGGCGGGCACATGGCGCTGCAGGCGATCACGATCGACCCGCGCCACTACGATCAGGCACGCCGCGAGGTGGACTTCATCAAGCGCTACATCTTTCCCGGCGCCAACATCCCGTCCGTCCCGGTGCTGCGGAACGCGGCGGAGCGGCGGGCGGGCCTGTCGCTGCTCCACCTCGAAGACATCACGCCGCATTACGCGGAAACGTTGAAGCGCTGGCGCGAGAACTTCCTGGCCCGCTGGGACCGGCTGCGCGCGCTCGGCTTCTCCGAGGAATTCCGGCGGCTCTGGGAATTCTATTTCTGCTACTGCGAAGGCGGCTTCCGGGAGCGGTTCCTGGGAGATGTACAGATGGTGTTCGCGCGCAGCGCGCCGGCGTGATCCGGCTTTTGCTGCTGGGGTGGGCGGCGCTCGCCGTCCTCATGGGAGTGCTCTGGCTGCGCCAGCTCCGCACCCGGAACGCGACGTCGGTCGACGCCGCCTGGTCGGTGGGGATGGGGATCCTGGCGGTGTCGTTCGCGCTGCTGGCGGATGGCGCACCCGAGCGCCGGCTGTTCGTCGGCGGACTCGCGGCAATCTGGGCCGCGCGACTCGCCTGGCACCTGATCAGCGACCGGGTGCTGGGACGCCCCGAGGACGGCCGCTACCGCGCGATGCGCGAGACCTGGGGCCGACGAGCGCCGCTCTACTTCTTCATTTTTTACCAGGGACAGGCGATCGTGGCGACGCTCTTCGCCGTCCCGATCCTCGCGGCGATGCAGGGCAGCTCGCTCGACGCCTGGGCCGCGGCCGGAGCGGTCGTCTGGCTCGTTTCCGTGCTCGGCGAAACTGTCGCCGACCGCCAGCTCTCCCGGTTCCGCGCCGATCCCGGGAACCGCGGCCGGACCTGCCGCAATGGATTGTGGCGATACTCGCGCCACCCCAATTACTTCTTCGAGTGGACGCACTGGTTCAGCTACGTGTGCGTAGGCCATGGCAGCTGGCCCACCTGGATCGGTCCCGTGGTCATGCTGCTGTTCCTGTTCCGCCTCACGGGCATTCCGTTCACCGAGCAGCAGGCCCTCAAGAGTCGCGGTGACGATTATCGCGCCTACCAGCGCGAAACGAGCGTCTTCTTCCCCTGGTTCCCGAGGCAGGCATAGCCTGATCTCGCTGCCGTTCACGCTCGCCGAGCGCGGCCTCCTGCCGGAGCCGTTGGTGCGTTGGGGGATCCGCCGGCTGCTGGCGCAGCGGCTGCGCCAGATCGGCCGCCCCGATCCGACGCTCGCGACCGAGCTGTCGCAGGGACCCGTGGCCCTGGTGCCGGAAGCCGCGAACCAGCAGCACTACGAGCTGCCGGCCTCGTTTTTTCAGCTCGTGCTGGGGAGCCACCTCAAATACTCGAGCGCGTTCTGGAACGAAGAGATCGCGTCGCTCGACGAGGCCGAGCTGGTGATGCTCGAGGTCGTGGGCAGCC
>DATFSB010000026.1:0-16241 GCA_035262825.1 Gemmatimonadales bacterium
GCTCGGTGACACGGCGAAGCGAGCGGGCGTCCGCATCGGCTGCGAGAACTGCAACGCCGAGCAACGCTTTCTCATGAGCCCGCGCGAGTTCTGGCAGTTTCTCAACGACGTCAACCACCCGGCGGTGGGGATCCACCTCGACGTCGGCAACATCCACGACAATGGATTCGCCGAGCAGTGGATCGAGGTGCACGGTCCGCGGATCACGCGAATTCATGTGAAGGACGTCCTGCGGCACCGCGGCCGCTGCGGCGACCAGAGCGTTTACACCAACCTCCTGCTGGGCGATAACAACTGGCCGGCGATTCGCGGCGCCCTGACCAAGGTCGGGTACGACGGTTGGCTCGTGGCAGAGATGGAAGCACGCTACCGCTACGCCCCCGATCAACAGTTCTTCGACACCGCGCAGGCGCTGGACCGCTTGATCACGGGTCGGCTATGACGATTAGTGTCACGAGGCGGCGGTTCCTGGAATGCGCTGCTGTCGCCGCTGTTCCGATGCGCTGGCGGCTCGGCGGCGTGCCACCTCCCGCCACGGCTCGCCGGGATAAGGTGATTCTCGATCTGGGCGTGAACTGCTCGCTGCGTGAGTCGGTGTCGGGATACGCCGCGGTGCTGGGAGCAGCCGCGCTCCGGACGGACATGTCGTCGATGCAACCACCGGCAGTGCTGATCGTGCCGGCAGCGGTGGAGCTGCCACCGCCTGTGGTCGGCGCAATCACCACATGCCTCGACGCTGGAGGCCTCGTGATTCTCGAATCGGGTGCCGGTTACGCGAGCGCTGTGAAGGTCTCCAGACAACGAACGGTGCTGCGCGAAACCTTCGATGTGCACGTCGAGCCGCCGGTCAACCTGTGGCCGCAATCGAGCGAATCAGCGATTCCCTACGTCGACTTCACCTGGCCACTCCGGGCAAAGATTCGCGATTTCAGTCGCGTCGTGCCGCTAACTGGCGGGGCAGGGGAGATCATCGCGTGCGTGAACGGCTTCGGCGTGGGACTCAAGTGTCGGTTCAGGCGCGGGAATCTGATCGTGCTTGGTTCGCCCATTGGTCCAGCGCTGTGGGCAGGAGACGACCAGGCACTCCAGTGGCTTCTCGCGGCTTGCTAGCGCCGCCGGGAGTGGGGTCTGCGGACACGAGGACGCGGGGGCCGCGGGGATCGGGCTTCATTCCCCGTGGCCGGCAATCAGATCCGAGACAGTTGTCTGATTTTCACGCGCCCCCGCGTCCAACAGTCCTCGCCCCACTCCCGGCGGCGCGCAATTCCTAACGGGCGACCCCGAACGCAAACACGGTGCGCGAACGGAATGTGCGACCCGGGCGCAAGACGGTCGACGGAAAGTTCGCGTGGTTCGGCGAGTCCGGAAAATGCTGCGTCTCGAGACAGAGTCCGAAGCGGTGCGCGTACACCCGGCCGCCCTTACCGGTGATCGTGCCGTCGAGGAAGTTGCCTGAATAAAACTGAATTCCGGGCTCGGTCGTGCTGATGTCGAGCGTGCGGCCGCTCTCGGGATCCTCGAGGTGGGCGGCGGGCTCGAGGCCGGTGCGGCCGCCGCGGTCGAGCACCCAGTTATGGTCGTAACCGCGGCCGTAGCGCAGCTGGGTGTTCGCCTGCTCGATGCGCGCGCCGATCGCCGTGGCGCTACGAAAATCGAACGGCGTGCCGGTGACAGGCGCGATCCGCCCGGTCGGGATCAACGTCGAATCGACCGGCGTGTAGGCCGAGGCGTGCAGCGTGAGCATATGACCGAGGATGTCGGTCTCCGCGGAGCCACGCAGATTCCAATAGCTGTGCTGCGAGAGGTTGACCGGCGTCGCCTTGCTGGTCGTGGCTTCGTAATCGACGATCAGCTCATCGTGCGGGGTGAGGGTGTAGCGGACCCGGGTCGTGAGTGTCCCGGGATACCCTTCTTCGCCGTCCGGGCTCGTGTAACGCAACGTCACCCCGACGCCGCTGTCGTTCTGAAACGGCTCGGCGCTCCACACGACCTTGTCGAAGCCGCGGTTCCCGCCGTGCAGGCTGTTAGGGCCGTTATTGCGTGCGAGGTGGTAGCGCGCGCCGCCGAGCGTGAACTCCCCCTTGGCGATGCGATTGGCGTAGCGGCCGACGATGGCGCCGAAGTACGGTGAAGCGGCGACATAGCCCGCGAGGCTGTCGAATCCGAGGACGATGTCGTCCAGGTGTCCCGCGCGATCGGGCGCGCGCAGCGCAGTGATGATGGCCCCGTAGGTGATCACCCGCACTTCCAACCCGTGGACATTGGTGATCGTGTACTGGTCCACCGGCCGCCCGTCGGGAAGACGGCCGAACGGGGCCTTCGTCACAGCGGCCTGTCGCAACTCGAACACCACCGTCGGGTCGAGCGGGTAGCGGCCGAAGCGCGCGCCGTAGATCGCGAGTCCTCCCGGCAGGGAATCCGCGACGTCGAGCCGCACGATCACCTCGCCCAGGGCGGCGCCTTCCTGAAGCGCCGCGGCGGGAATCGGCACGCGCAGCAGCTGGCCGTACGAGCCGGCTTCATACAGGTGGCCGTCGTGCGGCTGGGCATGCCAGCTGAGGATGCCGCGGGAGTCGGCTGGGTCATCGCCGAGCTCCCAGTGGCCGGCCGAGTGGTCGTTCACCCGCACGGTGACCACGCTCCGGAACCGTGCGGTGCCCGTCATGGGATAGCTGTTAGGGTTCCGGCTCGGATCGTGGAACCCGCCGCCGCGCATGTAATCCTGGTTGTCGCTCGACGTGGTGTCGCGATCCTTGCCGTTCAACCGCTTCGCCGAGGCTTCGACCATGAACGTGGCACCCGCCACGTCTTTCGCGTCGAGTCCCACCGGCCAGGCAAAGCGGTATTCGAAGAAGCCGCTGCCCGCGCCGTTCAGTTTGCGATCGCCCAGCACCGTCCACTGCTTGAGCGACCAATGCGCGTCCCGCACCGCGGTGGCGGGCACCCGCGCGATGCGCACGCGGTGGCCGTCCGCCAGCGTCGCTTCCGCTGGTACGTCGGCGTCGACCACGAACGTGGTGAAGTTGCGCTGCAGCACGGCGCCGGTGGAGTCTTCGAGACGAACGCCGAGCACGAGGACCGCTCGCTCGTTCGGCATCGTGACCGACAGCGGCGCGAGCGGCTGGGACATCCAGGGGTGATAGGGGATTTCCGTCACCCAGGTGCCGTAGCTCTTCCGCTCGCCCAGTGCGTTCCAGCCGGTGAGCTCGGCCTTCAGCGTGAGCGAGTCGCCGAACGCAGTGCTGCCGGTCAGGAACGACGCGTAGAGCGGAACGTCGAGATGCTCGCCGGGGCGGGCGGTGCGGGAGAGCTGCGGGTCGCCTACGACGACGTAGAGCGGGGCGTGCAGGTCGCGCAGCGTCATGCTGTCGACCAGGCCGCCCAGCCCCGTTTCCTTCCACGAACGGTCGTAGCGGACGTAGCCGTTCCACTCGTTGACGACGTCGGTGTGCTCGGTGTAGAGCCACCCGGCGATCCGGGGATGGCGTCGGAACGCGTCGACGGCGCGGTGGTAGTCCCAGCTCCAGTCGACGTCACCGGTGCTGCCCTCGTAGCCCCACACGTTGCCGAACTCCGAGTTGAGCATCGGCTGGCGCCCCTGGGTCCAGGGCCGCTCGAAGTTCCAGGTCGAGCCGGGGAAGCTCGAGTCGCTCACCCGGTGGTCGTGCTCCTCCCAGCGCCAGCCGGGGAGGTACTCGTGCCAGGAGTCGAGATCGGTCTCGGTGTGGCCGCGGCCGCAGCAGACGGAGTTGTCTTCGACGAGGCGCGTCGAGTCGAGCGATTTCGCCAGCCGGTACACCGCCGCCACCCTGCGCATGGTGGCCGGCAGATACTGCGAGGTGTGGTCGCTGGAGTCCTGGGTCTCCAGGCCCCAGGTTTCGTTGAACAAGACCCAGGAGAACACCGCGGGGTGATTGTAGTCGCGCGCCAACGCGGCGCGCAGCGCGACCTCGTGCTCGGCGAACGCCGCCGAATCGGGCGGTCCCCACCAGTTCGGAATGTCGGCCATGATGAGGACGCCGAGCCGGTCGGCCCAGTAGAGCTTGCGCGGCGCCTCGATCTTGATGTGCTCGCGCAGGCCGTTGAGCCCGATCTGGCGCGCCCGCAGGATTTCGTCTCGCAGTGCGCTGTCCGAAGGGAAGGTGTAGTAGCCCTGGCGGTCGTACGCCTGGTCGAGCGCCAGCTGCAGGTACACGGGCGTGCCATTGATGGCGACGTAGGGAATCGTCGTGCCCGGAAGATCGACGACGCCGATGGTGCGCATTCCGAAGTAGGTCTGCACCCGGTCTTCGGCGCCGCCGGAGCCGGCAACGCTCGCGACAACGTCGTAGAGGAACGGATCGTCGAGCGACCAGCGATGCGCGTTCGGCAGCGCGACGTCGAGATGCACGTCCCTGGTCCCGCGCCGCACGCCGTGATTGGCGACCAGGGGTCCCGGGACACCGGGAAATTCGAGGTGCAGCGTGAGATCGCGCGACGCTGGCTCGGCGAGCCGAGCGTCGACCGCGACGCCGCCGAGGTCGGCACGCGGCGTGAAGTGGACGAATTCCAGCGGGTCGCGGCCACGCGCCTCGAGATAGACGGTCTGCCACATCCCGCGCGCTTTCCCGTACCCCTGTTTCCCCTCGAGCTTGAATGGATGCGGGGAGTCGTCGACGCGGATCACGAGCCGATGCGGTCCCGGCCGCAGCCGCTTCAGCTCGAACGAGAACGGCGTGTAGCCGCCCTGGTGCTCGCCCAGGCTCTTCCCGTCGAGCCACGCCGTCGTGCGCCAGTCGCACGCCCCGAACACCAGGAACACGCGCCGCCCGCCGGTGCGCCATGCTTCGGGAACGGCGATCGTCCGGGCGTACCAGCCGATGTCCGCGCTGTCGGGGACGCCGGAGAGCGGCGAGCCCCACGAGAAGGGCACCAGGATTTCCCGTCCCGCGGGCAACGCGCCGCTCGCCCAGCCGGCGCGCTCGCCGTCATTCCTGGAGTCGAACGCGAATTGCCACCGGCCGTTGAGGTTGAGCCAGTCGGCGCGCTGGAAGTCGGGGCGCGGGTGCTCGGCGAGCGGGATCGAGTCAAGCGGTTGCCGGGGGCCGGGCGAAGCGTCCCCTGCGACGTTGCCGCTGCCTGCAATCAGCAACGGCAGCAGCAACGCCAGACCGAATCCGGAATGCGCCCGGTTAGAAGCCACAGTCCTTGGGAGCGACCTCAATCATGAACAGGTCGTAGCCATTTCTGTCGGTGTACGCGTAATGGAGTGTGATGCCCCGTTTGAGAAACGTGTTGCGGGTGGCGGGTGTCGAGCAGGCGAAGTTCCTGATTCGAGGCCGCTCGTAGTTGAGCAGGGCACTGGCCTGATCCTGCGTGACGGCCAGATTGACGAGGCGGTAGTTGTACTGCAACACGTGATTCATACCGCTCGTCGATACGAGCTGGGTCTCACTGTCCACCATGATCGGCAGTCGCCGGTTTATTTCAGTCGAGGCCTTGGCGAGATCAGCGTCGCTCACCGGGCGCGATCGCTGCAGGTATCGGTAGACGAGAATGCCGACGAGAACGCCGCTTATCAAGCCGAGCAGGCGTCCCGCAGAAAAGGTCATGCGACTCTCCGACGGTGCGAGTCCCTGGTCTTCGCAACCTAATGTATCGGCACCGGGGCGCTTAGCGTCGACACGCCATTCTCATCGAAGCTCTCGATCGCCACCCAATATGCCTGTCCCACGGTGAGTGCGCGCAAGGCCAGCGTCGTCGCCTGGTCGGCGAAGCGCTGGTAGGTCTCGTACAACTTTGTCGGGGAAATTCCCCACCGCACGTTGTATCCAACGGCTCCGAGGACGGGTTGCCAAGTGATCGTCGCGTCGCGCTCGTCAATGGCGCGCGTGGCGGTCAGACCCGCTGGAATGGCGGGGCGCGCGCCCGTGCCGTTGCCGAACACACGGATGTCCGAGATGGCGAGGTGTGCCGCGCCGACGTGGATGTGGTCGTAACGCACGTAGCGCGTCCGTACCGGCGCCGGCAGCTCGACGTAGGCGTTCGGCCGGTCACGCGTCTCACGCGAAAGATCCGCTACTACGGTCCAGCGGCGACCGTCAACCGATGATCGAATACGGAATCGCGTGTAGACGCTCGAGTCGGTGCCGTAGACACCGGAGTGGTAGTCGGCGTAGTTCACCTGAATCGCTTTCACCTGGTAGATATTGCCGAGGTCGATCGTGATCCACTCGCCGGGGCGATTGTCGCGCGCCACCCAGAAGGTGCGCGGGTTCTCGTCGCTGACGTTGGTCGCCGGAAAGCTGTCGCGTGTGGACGAGGCCGTGACGGCCTTGCGATACGACAACAGCATCCAGCCGGTGAACAGCTCATCGCTCGAGCGCCACGGCCGCCGCGGCAGCCAGTGCGGGAAGTCGCCGAAGCGCGTGTCGACGTACAGCTGGCCGTCGCCGTCGAACCCCGCCGGGTGCAGCCCGATGCGGCGCTCGAAGTTCCAGTTCACGCCGATCCACGGCGTGCCGGTGTTCCACCAGTTGCCGTAGACGTCCTGGAAGGTGTTGCCGTGTCCGGCGCCCTGGACGAAGCCGCCGGGCTTGTAGGCGACGGGATTGTAGGGTGCGTACGTGAAGGGGCCGAATGGATCGTCGGCGACGTAGACGCCCGTCGCGTAGACGTTGTACTCCGTCCCCGGCGCGCCGTACTGCAGGTAGTAGCGCCCGCCGTGCTTCGTCATCCACGACCCTTCGATGAACGGGTGGATCGTCGTGTCCATGTGGTCGCGGCCGAAGCGCTCCCAGCCGTGGTGCGCGGGGTCGAGACCGAAGAGCCACCGCGGCGTTCCCGTGTAGGCGAGCTGCCGCGACTTGTCGAGCTCGATGGCGTGCAGCGGATAGGCGTTGCTCGAGTTCCAGTAGAGGTACCAGCGGTCGGCGTCCTGATCGTAGAAGAACTGGGGATCCCAGGGGCCCGGCTGGACCGAATCGGGACGTGCCAGCACGTCCGCCTCCCGCGCGCGGGCCATGGGGAGCCACGGGAGGAGTCGATTGTAGAAGTCGACGCGCCCCGTGGCGGGCTGGGTGAGCATCAGGATCGGCAGCGGGCTCGTCGTGCTGGGCAGGAGATAGATCGTGTCGTGCACGGACAGCACCGCCGGCGCTACGACATCGGTCAGCGGCCAGCGCGAGGGAGTGATGTGCTGCCATGTCCCCAGATCGTGCGAGCGCCAGTAGCCGTCGCCGATCGTCTCGAAGAGGTAGTAGTCGCCGCGCTGCACGACGATGACGGGATCGGCCCCGGAGCGATACGAGATCCCCTGGTTCTTCTGCTCGAAGTTGTACTTGTAATCGATGTCGATCGGATTGGCATATGTCCGCTGGCGCACGAGCGGCGACTGCGCCCCCGCGGTCGCGGGAATCAGGGTCAGCAACAGGTACCGCCACGCGGTCACGAGCGCCCTCCTTGCGGTTCGACGGAATCCCGGCAAACTGGTGCCATGTCCCAGTCAGACCTTACGCGTCGCGGCTTCGTCGAGCAATCACTGGTGGCTGTGGGGGCGACGGTCGCGGGGACAGGGGCGCTGCCCCTGGCCTCGGCCGAGCGTCAATCGGCCGGGCGGTTGTCGGTGCTGTGCGTCGGTGGCCATCCTGACGATCCGGAGTCGGGGTGCGGTGGAACGCTCGCCCGCTACGCCGCCCTCGGCCACGCGGTCACGATTCTTTATCTCACTCGCGGCGAGCGGGGTATCGACGGCAAGTCGCTCGACGAGGCGGCGCGGATCCGCACGGCCGAGAGCGAGGCCGCCTGCAAGATCCTCGGCGCCACCCCCGCGTTCTTCGGCCAGATCGACGGCGCCACCGAGCTGAGCCACGCTCACGTCGACGCGATGCATCGTTTCTTCGCCACTGCGAAGCCCGACCTCGTCTTCACGCATTGGCCGGTCGACACCCACATGGACCACCAGGTCGCGAGTATCCTCGCCATCCGCGCCTGGATGAACCTGCGCACGGCGCACCTTTACTTCTTCGAGGTCAACGCCGGCAGCCAGACACAGGGCTTCCTCCCCAACACCTACGTCGACATTGGGTCGGTCGTCGAACAGAAGAAGACGGCACTGTTCGCCCATGTCAGCCAGGACGGCCGAGGGATCTGGCGCGAGCACCATGAGATCATGGCGCAATGGCGTGGCCGCGAGGCCGGCGTCGCCGCCGCGGAAGCATTCGTGCACCTCGACCGGGCCGATCATCCGAGCAACCTGCCAGGCATGTAACGGGAGATTCCATGGACACCGTTCGGTTCCGCAGCGTCGCTGGCGTCGGGCTCATGCTGCTGCTGCTCTACGGACTCGTGAACGTCGGGGCCGCGATCTTCGTGCCGATGACGCTGGAGCGGAATGGCGGTCAGGGTGGCGGCTCGAGCGGCGTGATCATCGGCCGGGCGCCCGAGGAGGCGATGCTGGGGACGACCTACGCGCGATTGCACGCCGAGAATCCAAAGCTCGACCAGCTGCTGGTCGATTCGATGGTCGGCATGTGCTCTCAGATGATGGCGATGGGCGTGCTGTTCCTCGCCGTCGCGTGGTTCGGCGCCCGGCGCGGCGCGGTGTGGGCGCCGTGGGCGCTGCTCGCCTGCGCCATCGTCTGGATCCCGTACTATTTCGTGATCGGCGCGGATCTGGCTCGCTTCGGGGCGACGGGCGCCGGCAGCTACGCGTGGATGACGACGATCTTCGCCGCGCCGGCGGTCCTGGGCGTGGTGCTGCTGATCGTCGGCACGCGGCGCCGCGCCGCCTGAGCGACGCAGCCTACTGGATCACCGCCGTGGGGGCGAGACGCGGATTCGTGGTGCCGTCGCCCAGCTGGCCGTGATCGTTGGTTCCCCAGCAGTACACCGCCTGGGTCGCCGTGACGCCGCATGCGTGATCGAAGCGGGCGCTCACCTGTGCGATGATGAGCGAGCCGGCGACGAGATTCGGAGTCAGGTGCGGATCCGTCGTGCCGTCGCCCAGCTCGCCATCGGCGTTGACGCCCCAGCAATGGAGCGCCTGGCCGGTCGTCAACGCGCAGCCGTAGCCGCGCGCCGCGCCGACGTAGGTCACCTGCAGCGCCCCGAGCACCGCAGTCGGTGACAGGTGCCCGTCGTTCGTGCTGTCCCCCAGCTCGCCGTTCTGGTTGGTGCCCCAGCAATAGACGCCGCCGACCGTCGTGACGGCGCAGGTGTGGCCCTCGAGATCGGAGCCGGGGTTAGCGCTGATCTCGGCGAATGGCAAGCCACCGTATACCGGAGTGGGGACCAGGCGGATCGTGGTAGTACTGTCACCCACTTGCCCGCCGCCGTTCCATC
The DNA here is from genome assembly GCA_035262825.1 of Gemmatimonadales bacterium. Taxonomy (GTDB): domain Bacteria; phylum Gemmatimonadota; class Gemmatimonadetes; order Gemmatimonadales; family GWC2-71-9; genus DASTHG01. The sequence continues at coordinate 9,322 of DATFSB010000026.1, forward strand.
CCCAGCAGTACGCCGCGTTCCCCAGGGCGATGCCGCAGCTGTGGACGCCGCCGGCGCTCAGCTGCGAGAATTGCAGGCCGCCACCGACGGGGACGGGGAAGGTGCGCAGGCTTTGAGAACCGTCTCCGAGGGCGCCGAACAGATTCGACCCCCAGCACCAGGCGTCGCCGGCCGCGGCGAGCGCGCAGGTATGGAACGATCCCGCCGAGAGCTGCGCGAACGGGCGGCTACCGGCGACGCGCACCGGGACGCCACGGTCTTCCATCGAGCTGTCGCCCAATTGCCCTGAGAAGTTGCTGCCCCAGCAGTAGGCGGCTCCGCCCGGAATGATGCCGCAGGTGTGATCGCCGCCGGCGCTCAATTGCATGAACGTCCATCCGCCTTTGACGAGGACCGGCCGCAGCCGCTGGACATTGGTGCTGTCCCCGATCTGGCCCACGTCGTTCAATCCCCAGCAGTAGGCGAAGCCGTGAGCGGTGAGCCCGCAACTGTGGAAGATCCCGACCGTTACTTGCACGAAATGCAGGTGCACGTCGAAGCGCGCGCTCGCCGCCGCGGGGAGAGGGGGCGCCGAGGCCACCAGCTGGTAGCCGCCGCCGGGACGATCGATCCGCAGGTCGGTGAAGGTGGCGATCCCGGCCACGGCGTGCACTGTCGTGGTGCCGCGCAGCGTTGCCCCAGAGGCGTTCGGGCTGAGCGACAACGTGACGGCGGCAGAGGCCTGGCGATCGATATTGCCGGCCCGGTCCTGGATCACGACTTGCAGCGGCGGATCGATTGCGACGTTCCCTTCCGACGTGCCCGGCTCGACGCTGAAAGCGAGCCGCAGCGTCAGCAGCCGTGGACCGGTTGTGCCCTCTCCGCAGGCGCACAGCGAGAGGCCGAGCACCGCGGTGGCGAGTCTTCGGGCTACACCGGCTCCCACGCCACCTCGGCGGACACCTTGCCGGATTCGAAGAGAAACGCCCGCGCCAGCTGACGCGCCGTGGCGATGGGGATGAGATTGCGCCGCGGGATCTCGGTGTGGTGAGAGCCGAGCAGGTAGAACGAGACATCCCCGTCGGCTTTCGTGTTGCCGACGGTCACGAGCGCCGCTTTGCTTGCCGGCCGCTCGTCCTGGATCTGCACGAAGCTCTCCGCAAGTCCCACTCCGAGGATGACCTGGTGCCCGTGGGCGTACAGGGCGACGATCGTGGGGTGCTCGGCGCTGCTGCGGGCGGACAGCGTGTCGATGGCGTGATCGAACTCGGCGGGCGTCGCGAGCTCTACGCGGGGCAGGATCTCGGACCACTCGAGGATCGGCATAGCGGCTACGCTCCCTGCAGCGCGACGTGAAAGGTTGTTGCGTACCCGCCGCCCTGCGGCGTCACCTCGAGCAGGAGCTGGCGGCCTCCGTCTCCGAAAATCCCATCGTCGTCATTATGCATCGACCGGGGCTTCCTTCCGGCATACGGCGCGCGCGCGAACACCTGGTCGGAAAACGCGTCGTCGAAGTACAGCTGGGATGTGAACTCGAAGCCGCGCCGGGCGGCGGACGGTGACCGGATTTTGAAGTGGATGTGCACCGTCCGGCCCTCGTACCAGCCGGGGTAGATCGTGGTGAAGCGCACCTGGCCTTGCGCGTCGGTCACCTGGTAGCCGCGCAGGAACTTCTGCCCCACGGTGTTGAAGCGCGGGTCCCGAACGTCCGAGTAGACGCCGAGATGGTCGCAGTGCCAGACGTCGACCTGTACACCGGCCAGCGGCTCGCAGCGATTGGCCGCGAGGCGCGATACGAGAATCATGAGGTCGAGCGGCAGCCCGGGCTTGATCGCGGTGTCGCCAGGGTTGGTGCGGATGTCGGAGCGATGCAGCGATTCGTCGACGAAGTACGGACCCTCCGTCTGCGCGGGCCGGACGACGCAGGGCCCGGTGCCCTCCCGCGCCGCTCGTGTGACCGGGAAGCGATAGCCCGACAGCGCAGCGAACCCGGTCGCGCCCAGCAGCGTGAGCGCCTCGCGTCGCGAGAGCAGCGAACCGACGGGGCGATCGTCCGGGCTCATGAGGTGGTTCCCGGCTTAGCGGCCGCTCGCGGGCGGCAATTCGGAGGTGGGTGGAGTCGCATCCGGCGGGAGCGCGATTTGGGTTGCGATGGCCTCCATTTGGCGCCCGCGCAGGCGGGCCCAGCGCGGCAGTCGCAGCGCGCCACTGGCAATCATGCCGAGTCCCGCGAGCGCGATGAATCCGATGCCCGCAGCGGCCTGGCCCAGGTGGCCGCCGGCTGCGGTCACGATGGCGACGATGCCGGCCATGCTGAGCGAGACGAGTCCGGCGCCGATCAGCGACGTCGCGCCGCCATGGAGTGTGCCGAAACGCAGGCGATGTCCCGTCTCCGTCGGCTCGAGCAGCACCTGCAGGTTGCCGTTGGTCCATTGGCGCAGCGAGCCGTCGCTGCGCGTGACGCCGCGCGCGTTGAACACTTCGCGCAGCTGGACGACGAGCCGCTCCCATTCTTGGTCCGTGAGGCGCCGGTTGAGGTTGACGGTGCGAGCGACGCCGATGGGGAGCCCGAGGAATGTGCGGGACTGTGCGCCGACACGGACATCGAGGGCGTGCGCCGCCTGCGCCACGGCGTCCGGTGCGATACCGACCTCACGCCCGATGGTCTGCAGGTCGGCGAGAGTCAGGCCTTCGTCGCGGGGCACTTCCCGGGCCGGCGGCTGTGGGCCGTCGGCGGCGGCGCGGAAAATCGCCGCGATTTCGGTGTCGGTGTAGCGCCGCTCCGGCATGAGTTCAAGATGGCCAGGGCATCACGAGGAGGCAACGCGTCGTACCCGGCGGACCAGCAATCGGACTGCCCTCGCGAGGCCGAGGAGGATCAGGGTCCAGACTATGGCCGATACGCCGACCATCGTCGCCTGGTAGCCCAGCCCGCCGAGCGCCCAGTGCCGCTCGAACAACCAGGACTGGACGAGGTATCCGGGGGCGAGCGTCAGGTAGGCGGGGATGTTGTCGAAGTGGTTCAGGGCGACGACCGACGCGATGCACGCAAGGACGAAAGTGACGAGTGTTCGTGAGATCAGGATGCCTTCCACGCCCCGAGCAGGCGCCGGACGACGATCAGCTGACCGACGTGATAGGCGGTATGGTCGGCGACCAGCAGGAACTCCCGGAGATACGTCTGGCCCGTCCCCGCGGGAACCTTCGCGAACGGATCGACGTGGGGATCGCGAATCAATTTCTGCAATGCTTCCCGATCGCGGCGAAACGCCGCTACGCACGCATCCCAAGCGTCCGCATCGGGGGGCGCTGCCGACTTCGGCCAGTACTCATCAGGCCATTTGTGCTCGACGTAGTCGACGTTGCGGCAGAACTCGAGGATATCGGCCTGCGTGAACCGTAAATGCTCGATCAGCTGCCACGGCGAATACGGCAGGCCGGGCGGTGTCGCCCCACGCAGGTCGGGTGGGATACCGGCCACGGCGGCGTCGAAGTCTGCATGGGCTTCGCGCCAATTCTGGAATCTGGCGAGCTGCTCGCGCAGGGCGTCTACCATTTCAGGGCCTCGGGGATCGGAGGGGTCGCGCCTGGCTGCGAGCAGACGTACGCGGCCACTGCGTTGGCTCGCCGGCTCACCTCCTCGAGCGACCGCCCGGCGAGCATGCCGATGAGCAGCGTAGCCGTGAAGGCATCTCCCGCGCCCACGGTATCGGCGACCACCGCCGGCGCCGCGGCCGACTCACACACGCGATCGGGGGTGACGAGGACCGAGCCGCACGGACCACGGGTCAACGCTGCCAGGCGTAGATCGAACCGCTCGCACAGCGTGCGCAGCTGGTCGACGGGCGGCCCCTCGGGCAGCCGGCATAGGCCTGCTACGACGGGCAATTCCTCATCGTTCAGCTTCACCGCATTCGCCAGCTCGAGAGACGCCGTCAGGACCTCGGCGTCGTAGTACGACTGCCGCAGGTTGACGTCGAACAGACGCCAGACGGTGTCACGCGTGGCTTGAACGGCGCGACGGATCGTGGCTTGCGAGACCGGCGCACGCTGGGCGAGCGAGCCGAACGCCACCGCATCGACCCGCCCCGCCACGTCCTGCACGCCCGCCGACCACGGCATGTAGTCCCAGGCGCTTTCGGCGGCGATGTCGTAGACCGGTTGGCCGGCGCTATCGAGTGTGATGCGCACGACACCGGTGGGATGATCGGCGAGGCGGGCGACGGTATCGCACCGCACGCCGGAAGCCGCGAGCCGCGCCAGGGCGGCGTCGCCGCGCGCATCGCGTCCCACGGCGCTGATGAGCCACGACTCGGCGCCGAGCGAGGCGGCGTGCACCGCGACGTTCGCCGGGGCGCCGCCGAAATGGTCGCCGCCCTCGAGCACGTCCCAAAGCGCCTCTCCCAGACCGGCCACCACGGCTTGCGTCATCCGGTAACAAGGCCGAGTCGCCGCTGGATCTCCTCCAGCGGGACCCCCTTCGTCTCCGGCACCATGGTGAGGACCCAAATGAGTTGCAGCGTCATCATGCCGCAGAAGAACAGGAAGATGGCGCCCGGCTGGATCGCGCTGACCATCAAGGGAAAGACGGTCGTCAGCAGCGCCGCGAACACCCAGTGTGTCCCGCTGCCGAGCGACTGTCCGGCGGCGCGGTATTTGTTGGGGAAGATCTCCGAGATCAGCACCCAGATCACCGTGCCCTGCCCGATGGCGTGGGCCGCGATGAAGGCAAAGATGCAGACCGGGACGATCGATTCGTGGTGCGTGAAGAATGCCCAGGCACACGCGCCGAGGGAGGCGATGTAGCCGACCGAGCCGATCAGCAGCAGCGTGCGCCGCCCCAACCGGTCGATCAGCCACAGCCCCACGAACGTGAAGATCAGGTTGGTCACGCCGATCCCCACCGACTGCAACAGCGCTGCCTGGGGAGCGAGGCCGGTCATGGCGAAGATGCGCGGCGCGAAATAGAGGATGGCGTTGATCCCGGAGAGCTGGTTGAAGAACGCGACCAGGAACGCCAGCGCGATCGGCACGCGCAACCGCCACGTCCAGAATCCGGAGTGTCCTTCCTGTTCGGCGCCCGCGGCGCCGATCGCGTCGGCCGCCGCCTCCAGCTGGGACGGTGCGGCGCCGCCCATGATGAGCCACAGCACCTTGAGCGCCGCCGGCCGATCGCCTTTGCGGGTGAGCAGCCAGCGCGGGCTCTCGGGGAGACCGAGGCACATCAGGGTGTAGGCGAGCGACGGCACCGCCGCCACCCCGAGCATCCAACGCCAGGAATCGGGCCCGAGGCGGGCGAGCAGCGCGTTGGACGCGAAGGCGATCACGATGCCGAGCACGATGTTGAACTGGAACATCGCCGCCAGGCGGCCGCGCTGGGCGGGGGGCGCGATCTCGGAGATGTAGAGCGGTGCCGCCACGGTGCTGATGCCGATGCCGATGCCGCCGACGAATCGTGCCACGATGAACACGGCGACGTTCGGCGCGAGCGCCGATGCCACGGCGGAAGCGAGGAACAGGATGCCGACGGCGAACAGAGTGGGACGCCGTCCAAAGCGGTCAGCGGGCCACGAGCCGGTGAGGGAGCCGAGCACAGTGCCGTAGAGCGCCGCGCCCATGGCGAAGCCGTGCATTGCGGGGCTCAAGCCCCAGAGGTGCTGGATCGTCTGCTCGGCCCCCGAGATTACGACAGTGTCGAAGCCGAACAGAAAACCGGCGAGGGCGGAGGTCAGGGACCAATAGAAGAGGCGACCATCGAGCCGCGCCCCGCGGTCGGTCAGGAGTATGGTATGCACGATTCGGAAAGGATGGCGCCTGGAGGGCAGTTGCGCGAGTTGCCTCCAGGAACCATTCGACCGGGCTCGCTGTTCTGTTCCCGGCATCTAATGGTACGATCACTCAACCAGAAGGGTTGTGGTTTCGGTGCAGATCGGGATCGACAGTTTCGCAGCCGCGTATGACGAAAGCAGCCTCGCCGTCGCGCCGTCCGACCGGGTGAATCACCTCATCGAACAGATCGCGCACGCCGAGCACGTCGGGCTGGACGTCTTCGGAATCGGCGAGCATCACAAGAAGGACTACCTCGACTCCGCTCCCGCGGTGATCCTCGGTGCGGCGGCGGCGCGTACGAAGCGCATCCGGCTCACCAGTGCGGTGACGGTACTGAGCGCAGCGGACCCGGTGCGCGTGTTTCAGCAGTTCGCCACCCTCGACCTGATCTCCCACGGCCGCGCCGAGATGGTCGTGGGCCGGGGATCGTCGATTGAAGCGTTCCCGCTGTTCGGCTTCAATCTGGATGATTACGACGCGTTGTTCGCCGAGAAGCTCGACTTGCTGCTCAAGATTCGCGAGCAGGAGCACGTCCATTGGTCGGGCGAGTTTCGTCCGGCGCTGACGGGACAGGGCGTGTATCCCCGTCCGGTGCAGCACCCGTTGCCCATCTGGCTCGGGGTCGGAGGGACGCCGGGGTCGTTCGTCCGGGCCGGGACCCTCGGGCTGCCACTGATGGTGGCGATCATCGGAGGCCAGACGCGGCGGTTCCGTCCGCTCATCGATCTGTATCGCGAAGCGGGCGCGCAGGCGGGCCATTCTCCGGAGCGGCTCACCGTCGGCGTCCACTCGCTGGGGCTCGTCGCCGCGAGCAGGCAGGAAGCGGCAGACAAGTTCTTCCCCGGGTTTGCAAAAGCGATCGGGAGCGTCGCGCAGGAGCGTGGCTGGCACATTCCCACCCGCGCCGAATTCGACGCCCAGCTCGGGCCTCACAGTGCGCACCTGATCGGCACACCCGATGAGGTGGCCGAGAAGATTGTGCGGCACAGCGACGCGCTCGGTGGGGTGTCACGGTTCACGTTTCAGATGAATGCGTCGTCGCTGCCACATGCCGAGCTGATGCGGTCGATCGAGCTGATCGGGACCGAGGTCGCGCCGGCGGTGCGGCGGGA
>DATFSB010000027.1:0-2602 GCA_035262825.1 Gemmatimonadales bacterium
AGGGCACGGGGCTGGGGCTGGCGCTCACCAAGAAGCTGGTCGAGCTGCACGGCGGGCGCATTCAAGTGGAAAGCGAGCTCGAGCGCGGCAGCACGTTCCGCTTCTATCTGCCGTTGCGCGCCCAGCCGAAGCCCCAGGCCCCCGAGCCGCCGGCTCCTGAGCCGGGCGTCACGGCGGAGCGGGGACCGCTCGTCCTGGTCGTCGAAGACGACCCACGGGCCGGCGATCTGCTCGGTCATTTCCTCACCGAAGCGGGTTACCGCGTGGCGCACGCCTCGACCGGGTCGCAGGCGGTGGCCCTCTCCCGGACGCTGAAGCCGGACGCGATCACCCTCGACATCCTGCTCCCCGGAGAGGACGGCATGGCGATCCTCGGACAGCTCAAAGGGGCACCCGCCACGAGCGCGATCCCGGTGGTCGTCGTGAGCATCACCGACCATCGCGAGCTGGGGCTCAGCCTGGGAGCGGTGGAGTGGCTCGTGAAACCGGTCCAGCGCCACGACTTCGTCGCGGCGGTGCGGCGTTCGCTCGGTACGGTTGCGCCGGGACACACCCCGACGGTACTCGTCGTCGACGACGAAGCGCCCACCGTCGAGCTGCTGACGGAAACCCTGACGCGCAACGGATTGCGCGCCCTCTCGGCGACCGACGGTCGAACCGGCGTGGAGCTGGCGCTGGCGCACCTGCCCGACGTCATCGTGCTCGATCTCGTGATGCCCGGGATGACGGGATTCCAGGTGGTGCGGCAGCTGCGCGATCATCCGGCGGGTCGCAACATCCCCATCCTCGTCTTTACGGGCAAGGAGCTGACCGCCGAAGACCGGACGCGCCTCCTGGACGGGGTCCAGGCGGTGGTCCGCAAGGACGGCGCGGCCGAGCTGCTGATGGAGCTGGCGCGGGTCTGCCCGGCGGCGAGGCAGCCGGCCGCTTGACGCGCACGCTCTGGAAACGAATCCTGATGGTGGAGGACAACGCCGTGAATCTGGAGCTGGCGACGGTCGTGGGCGCCCACGGTTATGCCGTGCCGCGGGTGCGGACGGCGGAGGAGGGAAGGACGATGGTGACGCGGCCGCTCGGGACCGGTACGCGGACGTGACCGAGCCTGCTCCGCTGCGGCGCCGCGAGGCGGTGACCGGACGCGTGCTGGTCGTCGACGACCAGGATCCCAACCGCCTGCTGCTGCGTGATCTGCTGGAAGCGCAGGGCCACGAAGTGATCGAAGCCGTCGACGGCTCGGAGGCGTTGCAGCAGGTGGCGACGACATCCCCGGACGTCGTGCTGCTGGACATCGGCATGCCCGGGATGGACGGCTTCGAAGTGTGCCGCCGCATCAAGGCCGAGCCGTCCACCGCCTCCATCCCGGTGCTGCTCGTGACGGCGCTCAGCCAGCGCGACCAGCGCCTGCTCGGCATCGGAGCGGGGGCCAACGACTACATCACGAAGCCCATCGACAAGAGCGATCTCACGCTCCGCGTACGCAACGCGGTGCGCATGCACCAGCTGTACGTCGAGGTGGAGCAGCAATACCGGCGGCTGGAGCGGCTCGAGCTGCTGCGCGACAGTCTGGTGCACATGATCGTACACGACCTGCGATCCCCGCTCGCCGGCATCCGCGCCTACCTCGATCTCCTCAAGCTCGACGGCGCCGGCCGGCTGGATCACGACATGACCCAGTCGATCGACGAAGCCCGCAAAGTCGCGGTCGAAATGACCGAGATGGTCAGCGACCTGCTCGACGTGAGCCGCCTCGAGGCGGGGAAAATGCCGCTCGAGCTGGCGCTCACGGATGTCGGGATCGTCGCGACCGACGCGGTGACGGGAATCGGCGCGGCGGCGCGGCGCGTATCGCTGCAGCTCGAGCAGGGCCCCGAGCGGCTGCGGGCGATGATCGATCCGAGCGTGATCCGCCGCGTGATTGCCAACCTCGTCGGCAACGCCATCAAGTTCACCCCGGCATCCGGCCGCATCCGCGTCGCGGTGCAGGGGAGCGACGGGGGAGTGCGGGTGTCGGTCAGCGACTCCGGGCCCGGCATTCCGCCGGAGTTTCACGACAAGATCTTCGAGAAGTTCGGGCAGGTCGAAGCGGCGCGGCAAGGCACCAAACACTCGAGCGGCCTCGGGCTCACGTTCTGCAAGTTCGCCGTGGAGGCGCACGGGGGGTCGATCGGCGTGGAGAGCGTCGTGGGGCAGGGCAGCACATTCTGGTTCGTCGTTCCGCTGCGGGGCCCAGCGCCCGCCGCCCCGTTTCCGGCGCCGTCCGCGGCGTGAACGTTCTCATCGCGGAGGACGATGCCGTCGGCCGGCTGACGCTACAGGCGATGCTCACCGGCGCCGGCTACCAGGTCACCGTAGCGAGCGACGGGCAGGAAGCGCTCGACGCGTGGCGGCTCACTGCGGCGCGGGTCGTGATCTCCGACTGGATGATGCCGGAGATGGACGGGCTGGAGTTGTGCCGCCACATCCGCGACGACCGCTCCCCGCACTACACGTACTTCATTCTGCTGACCGGCCGCGGCGGGAAGGAAAGCTTCCTCACCGCGATGGAGTCGGGGATCGACGATTTCATCACGAAGCCCGTCGATCCCGACGAGCTGAAGGCGCG
>DATFSB010000028.1:0-9373 GCA_035262825.1 Gemmatimonadales bacterium
GACCGTGTCGGCCTACCAGAGCGGCAACGAGGCGAAAGTGATCTCCGGTGTGCCGAGCCCGGCGGATATCGGGTACGACGCGAAGCGCAACCGCGTGTTGATACCGGTGATGACGCAGAATCACGGGGAAGTCTGGCAGCTGCCGTAGCCAGCCTCGCCGCCAGCCACTGGCCCGCGGGCGCCTACCCGCGGGCCGATTTGCCGGAGCGCGTCCTCCAGTTCGGCACCGGGGTGCTGCTGCGTGCCCTATCGGCCGCCGCGGTCGACGCAGCGAACCGAGCCGGCCGTTTCCACGGTCGCATCGTCGTTGTCCAAAGCACCCCCCGTGGAGTGGCGCAGACGATGAATGCGCAAGACGGGCTCTTCACGCTCGTCGAGCGGGGGCTCGAGAACGGGATGCCGGTCGAGCGCACCCGGCTCGTCGGGTCCATCTCGCGGGCGCTTGTGGCGGATGACGAGTGGCACGAAGTGCGAGCCCTGGTGGCACGCCCGGAGCTGCAGATCATCGTCAGCAACGTCACGGAGGCAGGCTTTCGCCGCGAGGCGCCGTATCCGTCCCGGCTGCTCGACCTGCTGCGTGCTCGCTTCACGGCGTTACCGGATGGGCCCAGGTTGTTCGTGATCCCGACCGAGCTGATTCCGGAAAATGGGGTGCGACTGGCAGAGATGCTGGACCAGGTGGCTGGGTCGGATCAGACGTTCCGCGGCTGGCTGTCGCGCCGCGTCACCATCTGCTCTTCACTCGTGGACCGGATCACGACCGCCCCGACTCCCGAGACCCGTACCGCGCTCGAAGCCCGCCTCCGGTACTCCGACCCGCTGCTCACCCTCACCGAGCCGTATGCGCTGTGGGCGATCGCCGCCGACCCGGCCGAGCTCGCCGCAGCATTCCCGATCGCTGCGTCTTCCGGAGTCGTGGTGACCCCGGACATCACCTTCTACAGCCAGCGAAAGCTCCGGCTCCTGAATGGCCCGCACACCGCCATGGCGCCGCTCGCGATTCTCGCGGGTGTCGCCACCGTACGAGAGGCCGTGGAGCACCCGACGCTGGGCGCGTTTCTCGAGCGCCTGCTGTTCGACGAGATCGTCCCCGGGTCGGGACTGCCCGGCGACGAAGCGCAACCGTTCGCGCGCAGCGTCGTCGATCGCTTCCGCAATCCCTGGCTGGAGCATCGCTGGGAGGTCATCGCAACGAATCAAACGCCCAAGCTGCGGCTGCGCGTGCTGCCGTCGGTTCTCGGGTTCACCGCATCATGCCACCGCGTTCCGGTGTGTCTGGCGCTCGCCTGCGCGGCGTCGTTGCGCTACGCCCGGTGCACCGACCAATCGTCGGCGAGCGAGGGACGCGGGTGGTGGCGCGGGACATCCTACCGGATCCAGGACGTGGACTTGCCGCGATTGAGCGCACACTGGTCGGCGGTCGACCCGGAGCGAGGGGCGGGCCCCGTTGCAGCGGAGACGCTGCGGCGGCTGGCGGCGCGTGTCCTGGGAGACGAGGAGCTTTGGGGGACGCGAGTCACCGATGTTCCCGAGTTCGTGGACGCCGTGGCCGCCGCGTTGTGCGGGCTGGAAGCGGTGGGAGTGGAAGGAGCTATCGCATCGTTGGAAACCACATGAGCGACCCCGGTCTCGAGCGGCTGCTGGCGAGCGGAGTGATCGCAGTACTGCGCGGGCGCAACGCGAAGGGTCTCACTGAAGTCGCCCGGGCTCTGGGAAACGGCGGCGTGCGCGCGCTGGAGATCACGCTCACCACCCCGGGGGCAGTCGACGGCATTGCCGACCTCTCGCGTGCCGGGGGTGAGGTGATCATCGGGGCCGGGACCGTGCTGGACGCGGCGGCTGCGCGGAGCGTAGTGGATGCCGGAGCGAGGTTCGTCGTGAGCCCGACAGTCGAGCCGGAGGTGATTCGCGTCTGCCGCGATCGCAATGTGCCCTGCATCCCGGGAGCATTTACACCGACCGAGATCCTGGGGGCGTGGCGTGCCGGAGCGGCGCTCGTGAAGCTGTTCCCCGCGACAGCGGTCGGCCCCGGATTCTTGCAGGATCTGCTCGGGCCGTTGCCGCAGCTGCGCATCGTGCCGTCCGGAGGCATCACCCTCGAGCGCGTCAGCGAATGGATTCGCGCCGGCGCCGCGGCGGTGAGCGTGGGCGGCGCGCTGGTGGGCGCGCCGCTCGCGGAGCTCGCCGACCGGGCACGCGCCTTCGTGGCAGAGGTCCGGGCCGCGCGGCAATCGCTGGATCGTTCCTCGTGACCGGCGTCGTCACCTTCGGCGAGCTGCTGCTTCGGTTGAGCCCGCCCGGCGAGGAACAGCTGCTCGCGTCGCCCCATTTCGACACCTATTTCGGCGGCGCGGAAGCCAACGTCGCGGTCGCGTTGAGTCACTTTGGAGTCCCGTGCGAGTACGTCTCCCGGTTGCCCGAGAATCCCCTCGGCGACGCCGGACTCGCGGCGCTGCAGCACGAAGGCGTCGGCACGCGGTGGACCCTGCGCGGCGGCGAGCGCCTGGGACTCTACTTCGTGGAGCCCGGAGCCGATCTGCGCACGATGCGGGTGGTGTACGACCGTTCACATTCGGCATTCGCGCAGCTCGACCCCGACGCTCTCGACTGGGGCGCGATCCTGACTGGCGCGACGTGGTTTCACGCGACAGGGATCACGGCGGCGCTCGGTGAGGGTCCGGCCCGGGCCCTCGCCGCAGCGATACGTGTGGCGCGGGCCTCGCGCCAGGCGGTGAGCCTCGACCTCAACTACCGCGCAGCGCTGTGGCGCGGGCGCGATCCGCGCCCGATCGTCGAGCCGCTCGCGCGGAGTGCCGACCTGGTGATCGGCAATGCGGCGGCGCTCGAGGCCATGCTAGGAATCTCCGCCTCCGATGGGCGCCTCGCGGAACGGGTGGCCGGAGATCTCGGCTGCCGCTACGCCGCCGTCACCGAGCGGGAGTCGATCGCGGCGCGTACGCAGCGCTGGAGCGCCGTGCTCTACGACGCGGTGGAGCGGCGCGTCGTCGCGAGCAGCCGGCACGAGATCGCCGTCGTAGACCGTGTCGGCGGCGGGGACTGCTTCGCAGCGGCGCTGATCGCCCGCCTGCTGCGCGGCGCGCCGCCGGCCGAGGCGCTCGAGTTCGCCGTCTGTGCCGGCGCGCTGAAAATCACCCAGCCCGGCGATTTCAGCCGGCTGAGTGTGACCGAGGTCGAGGAATGGCGGCGGCGATGATGCCGGCGTTCCGGTGGTTTGGTCCGGGAGATCATATCCCGCTCGCCCACATCCGCCAGATCCCGGGCGTGCGCGGGGTCGTGAGCGCTCTGTACGACATTCCGCCCGGTGCGCCCTGGACGCCGGATCGCCTGGGCAATCTCAAATCGCAGATCGAGGACGCCGGGCTCGCATTCGCCGTGGTGGAAAGCGTCCCGGTCCACGAGGATATCAAGCTCGGGCGATCGAGCCGCGACCGATGGATCGACAACTACTGCGTCAGCATCCGCACCCTGGGTGAGCTGGGGATTCCGGTGCTGTGCTACAACTTCATGCCGGTGTTCGACTGGGTGCGCACCGATCTGGCGCTGCGGCTGCCCGACGGCTCCACCGCGCTCGCCTACGATGACGCCGCCCTCGCCGCGATCGACCTGTCGGGCGGCACGGGCTCGCTGCCGGGATGGGCCGCGACGTACGACGCCGCCGAGCTGCAAGCCCTGCTCGCCGCGTATCGCACGGTCGACGCGGAGCGTCTGTGGGATCACCTCGCCTACTTTCTGGAGCGCGTGGTCCCCGTCGCCGCGGCCGCGGGCGTGCGCCTCGCGCTTCACCCCGATGACCCGCCGTGGTCGATCTTCGGGCTGCCGCGCATCATCACCGATGCGCGGGCGCTGGACCGGCTCCTCGGGCTGGTGGACGATCCGGCAAATGGCGTGACCTTCTGCACCGGCTCACTTGGCGCCAATCCCGAAAACGACCTCGTGGCGATGGTGCGCCGCCTCGCTCGCTTGGGGCGCATTCACTTTGCACACTGCCGCAACGTGCGGGTCACCGGCACGCGCCGCTTTCACGAGACCGCCCATGCGTCGGCACATGGGAGTGTGGACCTGTATGAGGTGCTGCGCGCCCTCCACGACGCGGGTTTCGCCGGCCCGATGCGGCCCGATCACGGCCGCATGATCTGGGGTGAGACGGGGCGTCCCGGGTACGGCCTCTACGACCGAGCGCTCGGCGTCGCGTACCTGCAGGGGCTGTGGGAAGCAATCGAGCGGGGCGAGCGGTGAAGATCGGCTACCGCTGGACGGTGTGTGCTCTTCTCTTCGCCGTGACGACAGTCAATTACATGGATCGCCAGGTGTTCGGCATCCTCGGTCCGACGCTACAGCACGATCTACACTGGTCGGAATCGCAGTACGGGAATGTCGTGTCGTGGTTCAGCCTGGTCTATGCCTTTGGGTTTCTCGGGGCGGGGTGGTGGCTGGACCGCGTCGGCGTCCGCAAGGGATTCGTCGCGGCCGTCATCGCCTGGAGCCTCGCGGCGATCGGTCATGCGTTCGCCCGCACGACGGCCGGATTCTCCGCGGCCCGCGCGTTCCTCGGTCTAGGCGAGTCAGCGAATTTCCCCGGGGCGATCAAAGCTGTCGCGGAGTGGTTCCCGAAACGGGAGCGTGCCCTCGCCACCGGAATCTTCAATGCGGGGACGAACACCGGCGCCATTCTCACGCCGCTCCTCGTGCCGTGGATCGCCCTGACCTGGGGATGGCGCTGGGCGTTCGTCGTGACGGGTTCAATGGGATTCCTCTGGCTACTCTTGTGGTTGGCGCTATATGGTGAGCCTGAGGGCCACCCACGCGTCACTCCGGCCGAGCTGGCGCATATTCGCAGCGATCCCCCGGAAGCCGCGGTGCAAGGCGCTCCATGGCTGCGCCTGCTCGGCTTCCGCCAGACGTGGGCCTTCGTCGTCGGGAAGCTCATGGCCGATCCCGTTTGGTATTTCTATCTGTTCTGGCTCCCGAAATTCCTCGATGCGAAGTACAATCTCAAGCTCACGCAGCTGGCGCTGCCGCTGATCGTCGTGTATGCCGTGGCTGACATCGGGTCGGTTGCCGGCGGGTGGCTGTCGAGCTTCTTGATTGCGCGTGGACTATCGGTGAACCGCGCGCGCAAGACGGCGATGCTGGCGATGGCGTTGCTGATCGTGCCGACGGCGTTCGCGCCGCGCGCCGGGTCGATGTGGACCGCCGTGCTGATCGTCGCCGTCGCAGCGGCAGCACACCAGGCGTGGTCGGCGAACGTGTATACCCTCGCGAGCGACATGTTTCCTCGTGCAGCCGTGGGGTCGGTGGTCGGGATCGGAGCCTCCGCGGGAGCCCTGGCAGGAGTCGTGTTCGCACGCGTCATCGGGCCAATCCTCGATGCCAACGGCAAGAATTACTCGCCGATCTTCGCTGTGTGCGGCCTCGCCTACTTCACCGCGTGGTGCATTATCCACCTGTTGGCGCCGCGCCTGGCGCCGGCACCAGTCGATTCGTAGTGAAGATCGCGACGTGGAACGTGAACGGCATTCGTGCCCGCGCGGCCCAGTTTCGCGAGTGGCTCGATCGCGACCGCCCCGATATCGTCTGCCTCCAGGAGCTGAAGGCGGAAGCCAACCAGATCCCCGAAGAGTGCAAGGCTCCCGACTATCACGCCTACTGGCACACGCGCAAAGGCTATTCCGGTGTCTCGCTGCACGTCCGCAAAGATCTGTTCGCGGTCGACCCCCTCTTCAGCCATCCACCGTTCGATTACGAATCCCGTATCGTACTCGCCGAGCTGGGCGATCTGACGATCGCGTCGGTGTACGTCCCGAACGGCGGGAAGGACTACGCGGCGAAAGTCGATTTCGTGAACCGGCTCATCGAGTGGTCGCGGCAGCAGGGACGGGAAGGGCGCCAGGTCGTGATCTGTGGCGACATGAATATCGCGCGCGCCGAGATGGACGTGCATCCCAAGGAGCGCAAGCCCGATGCGATCGGTCAGCGCCCCGAGGAGCGCGCCCTGTTCACCACGCTGCTCGAGTCGCCGCTGGTCGACGTGGGACGGACGCTCGACCCCGACAACGCCAACCTGTTCACCTGGTGGGCGCCGTGGCGCAACTTGCGGCAGCGCAATATCGGGTGGCGGCTCGATTACCTGCTGGCGTCGCCGCCGCTGGCGTCTCGGGCGACGGCCTGCGTGGTCCAGGCGGACGTGGGTACGAGCGACCACGCACCGGTGGTGATGTCAGCGTCTCTGTAGATATCCCGTGACGACGGTCGCGTACTGGGCGAACGCGACCTCCGGCTCCTCGATCTCCGGGTGCCAGCGCTTCTCCCACTCGAAGCTGTAGAACCCTTTGTATCCGATCTTCAGCAGCGCCTCGACCTGCCGTCGCACCGGGACGTTGCCTGTGCCGGTAAGCACGTAGCGACGGTCGTTCCCCGCCGGTACCGAGTCCTTGAGATGCGTATGTCGGATGTATTTCCCGAGCCGGCCCACGGTTTCTTCCGGCTCTTCCTTCCCCGAGACGAACGTGTGGTGCGCATCCCAGAGCAGTGCGACGTTGGGTGAGTCGGCCCGCTCGAGGAGGGCCGCGAGCGATGGCGAGTCGGTGAAGTCGCCGTGCGACTCGATCAACACAGTGACGCCCTTGCCCTGCGCGTAGTCGCCCAGCTCTCGCAACCCGCGCGCGATGTGCGCCAGCATCTCGTCCCGTGCCACGCCCGGTACGTACTGATTGCCGAACACCCGCACGTACGGCGCGCTGAGCGACTGGGCGAGGTCGATGAAACGCTTTCCCTCGTCTAGCGCTGCGGCACGCTTCGTCGCGTCCATCTCATGCATGTTCGCCGAGCTGCCGAGGTCGGAGATCACGAGCTCATGTTGCGCGAGCTGGGTCTTTGTTGCGGCGAGCTGGGCCGGCGCGAACTCAGGGCGCTGGGGGAGGTCCATCTGGTCCTGGATCCCCCGCAGCTCGATGGAGGCGTAGCCATGCTCGGCTGCAAAGTCGAGGATCCGCGCCCAGTCCCACTTGGGACACCCGAGGGTGGAGAAGCCGATCGGGAGGCGGGCGCTCGATCCCGTAGCGCCAGGCCAGGCGGCCGCCGCCAGGATCGCGGCCGATGTCTCGAGGAATTCGCGCCGCGTCGTCATGGAGGCTGGTCCTCAAGGGTTGTGTAACGCATTGACACTCCAAGCAACAATATGGTACTACTGAGCAACGCCGCAGGAGCCAATATGCACGACGACATGGGCATGTTCCGCGTATCCGTCGCGATCGAGAACCCCGCGCTGCCCGGCAAGAGGCGGACGGTCGAGGGCGTCCTGGTGGACACGGGAGCGGAGCTCTCCTGGTTCCCGGCCGCGGTGCTCGAGTCGCTAGGCATCGAGCGATACGAGACGTGGCGCTTCCGGCAGGCCGATGGCACGATCCTCGAGCGCTGGACCGGACCGGCTTTCGTCCACGTCGCCGGCAAGCGTACCAGCGACGACGTCGTGTTTGGAGAGCCGGGCGATCTCGTCCTCCTCGGCTCACGCAGCCTGGAAGGGCTGAACTTCCGGATTGAACCCGTTACCAAGCGGCTGGTGGACGCCGGGCCCGCCCCCGCGGCAATGGGGGCTCGTACGCCATGATCGCCATTCGCTCCGGGCTTCTCGCCCTCGCCCTCGTCTCGCCGCTAGCAGCGCAGACCGTGGCCCCTGCGCCCAACCAGCTCACCGACGCCGAACGTGCAGCGAGGTGGCGGCTGCTCTTCGACGGGAAGACGTTCACCGGCTGGCGCGGCCTGGGCTACGACACGGTGCCCTCCGCGCACTGGGTCATCGTCGACGGGACGATCAAGAAGATCGCGAGCGGCAACGTCCCGAAGCTTGCCGACGGCCAACCGGCGGTGGGTGGCGACCTCATGACGGTCGACGTGTTCGGCGATTTCGAGCTGTCATGGGAGTGGAAGGTCACCGCGGGCGCCAACAGCGGCGTCAAGTACAACGTCTCCGAAGAGCTGTCGGTGCAGAACGCCCCCAATCACGCCGCCCTGGGCTTCGAGTATCAGATGCTGGACGACGACCGCCACCCCGACGGCAAGCTCCCCACGCACCGCGCCGGGGCGCTGTACGATCTCGTAGCGCCCAATGCGGCGAAGCATCTCAGCCCGGTCGGTGAGTGGAACCAGTCGCGCATCATCTTCCGGGGCAACCACGGCGAGCACTGGCTGAACGGCGCGCGCGTCGTCGTGTTCGAGCTCGGCACTGGGGCGATGGATTCCGCACTCGCGGCGAGCAAGTTCCACCCGTTTTCGTGGTTCGGCCAGCGCCGTAAGGAAGGCGGCCACATCATCCTGCAGGACCACAACGACGAGGTTTATTTCCGCAACATCAAGGTGAGGCCGCTATGAAGCGCCGCAAGTTCGTGAAGACGGTATCCGCCGCCGGGTTGGGATTGGCGGCGCCGGGTGTGCGCTCCTGGGTGTTCGGCCGGTCGCCGTCGGAGAAGGTCGTCGTCGCCGTGATGGGACTGAACGGCCGCGGCACCGTGCTCGCCAAAGCCTTCGCCCGGACGCCGAACGCGACGGTCGGCTACGTCTGCGATGTCGACTCGGTGGTACTGGCAAAAGCAGCCGCGGCCGTCGGCGGTCTGCAACCGACTCCTCCCAGGGCGATCGCCGATTTCCGGCGCGCCCTCGACGACAAGACGGTCGACGCGCTCGTGATCGCGGCCCCCGATCATTGGCACACCCCCGCCACGATCCTCGCGCTGCAGGCGGGGAAGCACGTCTACGTCGAAAAACCCTGCGGCCACAACGCGCGCGAAGGCGAGCTGATCGTGGAGGCGCAGCGCAAGCACCAACGCGTCGTCCAGATGGGAACACAGCAGCGCTCCGCCGATCGATCGATCGAGCTCGCGCAGGCTCTGAAGGAAGGTCTGATCGGGAGTCCCTACCTGGCGCGCGCCTGGTACGCGAACACACGCGGCACCATCGGGAGGGGCAAGGAGGCGCCGGTCCCCGGCAACCTCGACTACGAGCTGTGGCAGGGTCCGGCACCGCGCACCCCATACCGGGACAACGTGATTCATTACAACTGGCACTGGTTCCATCGCTGGGGCACGGGCGAGATCTGCAACAACGGCACGCACGAGATCGACGTGTCGCGCTGGATGCTGGGCGTGGACACCTGCACCCGCGTCGTTTCGACGGGCGGCCGCTATCAATTCGACGACGATTGGGAGTTCACCGACACACAGGAAGTCACATTCGAGTTCGCCGGCGGCAAGACGATCATCTGGCAGGGACAGAGCTGCAACGGGCTGCCGATGTTCGGGCGCTCGCGCGGCGTTTCGGTCCTCGGAACGAATGGAAGCGTGGTGGTCGATCGCGACGG
>DATFSB010000029.1:0-5577 GCA_035262825.1 Gemmatimonadales bacterium
AGACGCCCGACGATCGGCTTCGTGAGACGCACGAAGCCGTCTTTGACGGCTTGCGGGATCACGTTCATAGCCGCGGGAAAGTAACAGGCGCTTGCGGACCCGCAAAGGGGAACTTTCAGTAAAGCAAGTACTTGGCGCGACTCCGCTGAAACTGCACGAGCGCTTCCGACCAGCGACCCCATATCTCCGGGGCGCTGCGGCCACTGTCGATCGCCTGCCGCAGCTCCGACCCGGCCGCGAGCACGTCGAACCACTCCGCGCGGATCCGGAAGCTGTCGGGATGAACGGCATGGAGCGCCGCCAGCATCGCGACCGCGAGGCGTGTCGGATCGTAGCGCGATCGGTCGGTCACGCGCAGCCGCACGCCGTGCAACAACACGTTGTCGTACTTGCCGTCGGTCGGCGCGTGCGGCGTGAAGTCGTATGCCGAGACCGCGACCCCGACGACGGACGACTCGGGAAGCACGGCGAGGGCTTTGGCCGGATCGAGCCAGGGTGCGCCCACAACTTGAAACGCCTCTGTAGTTCCGCGACCGACCGAGAGATTCGTCCCCTCGAAGAGACACGTCCCCGGATAGTGAAACGCACTCTCGAGACTCTGCATGTTGGGAGACGGATTGACCCACGGCAGTCCGGTCGAATCGTAGCTCACCCCGCGGCGCCACCCCGCGGCGGGGACGACCGTCAGGTCGGCGTGCAACGTCAGTACGTCGTTCGCCAGGCGCAAGAGCTCCCCGATCGTCATGCCGTGCCGCATCGGCACGGGGAGGCTGACGTAGGGCTTCCCCGGGTCGCCGACCGCCGGTCGCACGTTGCCCTGGACGACCACGCCCCCCACGGGATCGGGTCGGTCGAGCACGACGACGCGCTTGCCACGCGCCGCCGCCTCGCCCATCAGCGTCGTGGCCGTTGTCGTATAGGAATAGTAGCGCGCGCCGATGTCCTGCAGGTCGATCAGCAGGACGTCGATCGAATCGAGCGCGGCAGCCGCCGCAGTACGCGAGCCACCGTACAGGCTATAGATTGGAAGACGGGTCGCGGAATCGATGGCGTCCGGCAACCCGGGACGGTCCTCCGCGCCGCGAAATCCGTGCTCCGGGCTGAACAACGCCACGAGCCGCAACCCATCCGCCAGCAGCCGATCGACGTCGCGCCGGCCGGCCAGGTCGACGCCGGTCTGATTGGTCAGGAGGCCGAGCCGCTGGCCCTGGACCAATCGCAGAGAATCGGACAGCAGCACCTCGATACCCGGCCGTACGGAAGGCAGGGCCTGCGGCTGACCGCCGCAGGTGAGCACACTCAAGATCACGAGGCTATGCGCACGCATCGTCTGATCGTCCTCTTGTTGGTCGCCGCGTGCCGCAGTGGCACGCGCACCGTTGCGACGGCGCCGCCGTCACCGGCGGTGACTGGCTCCGGCACCGCGGCGGCGGTGAACGTGGACAGCGTCCTCAACAACCTGACCGTGCGCGAGCGCGTCGGGCAGCTGATCGTCCCCTGGCTGTCGGGCGCCTACACAGCCGCGGACGATTCCCTTTTCCTCGAAGCCGCGCGCTGGGTCGACTCGCTGCACGTCGGCGGCATCATCATTTCGGTCGGCGGTCCGTTCGACATCGCGGCGAAACTGAACACGCTGCAGCTGCGCTCGAAGCTGCCACTCCTCATCTCGGCAGACCTCGAGTGGGGCGCCGCGATGCGCGTCGTGGGGGCGACCGCGTTCCCGCAAATCATGGCCGCCGGCGCCACCGGGGACTCGAACGACGCGTACACGATCGGGGCCGCCGCAGCAGCCGAGGGGCGCGCCGTCGGCATCCACGTGAATTTCGCTCCTGACGCCGATGTCAACAACAATCCGCTGAACCCGATCATCAATACGCGCTCGTTCGGAGAGGATCCGCACGCCGTCAGCACCTTGGTGCGGGCCTATATCCGCGGCGTTCATGACGGGGGCATGCTCGCCACGCTGAAGCACTTCCCCGGCCACGGCGACACCGAAACCGACTCACACATCGGACTGCCTGTGATCACCGCGGGGTATGGCCGGCTCGATACACTCGAGCTCGTCCCGTTCCGGGCCGGCATCGGCGCCGGCGCCGACATCGTGATGAGCGCCCACATCGCGTTTCCCGCGCTCACGGGATCGAGCAGCGAGCCGGGCACCCTCTCCGCTGCCGTGCTGACGGGCCTGCTGCGCGACTCGCTGCACTTCACCGGCCTCGTCGTCACCGATGCCCTGGCGATGGGCGCGATCGTCACGAAGTATGGGGCCGGGGAAGCAACGGTGCGCGCCTTCCTCGCCGGATCGGATGTGCTGTTGATGCCGGCGAGCCCCGACTCGGCGCTCGATGCGATGACGGCGGCGGTCGAATCGGGACGCATCGCCCGCTCGCGGCTGGACGCGTCGGTGCGGCGGGTACTCGCCATCAAGCAGCACCTCGGCCTGTTCCAGCGCCGCACCGTGCCGCTCGATCAGATCATGCAGTCCGTCGGCACCGCGCGTTGGCAGCGGGCGGCGGAAAACATTGCTGCCCGCGCCGTCACCGTGGTGCGCGATTCTACGGGGACGCTGCGGACGCTGCGCGGGCGGCGCACAAGGCTCGCCGTGATCGCCTACGCCGATGAGGGAACGCCGGGGGTCGCGCTGCGCTTCACTGACTACCTGCGCGCCAATGGCGATACCGTCGACTACTTCCGGTTGTGGCCGATGTCGGGGCCGGCGTCGTACGATTCCGCCCGCGTCGTCCTGGCCCGCAACCCGGTGGCGCTGTTCGCCGCCAACGTGAAGCCGATTTCTTCCCGCGGCACCATCGCTCTGCCCGACTCGCTGGCGACGCTGATCGGCGCCACGGACACGCTGAAACCGGCGCTGCTAGTGTCGTTCGGGAGTCCCTACTTGCTCGAGCAGACGCCCGGCGTGAAGACGTACCTCATCGCATGGAGCGGCGTGCGGGTCGCTGAGCACGCCGCCGCGCGGGCGGTACTCGGATTGTCGCCGATCGGCGGTCACCTTCCGATCCGCATCCCGCCGGCGTACCCCGTCGGCTGGGGAATCACGATGCCAGATTCGGTCGCGGCGGTGAAACCATGAACAGACGGTCAGACGGGCGGGCGGCCGGGCGGACGTTTGCTCAGGCGATTGTGGCGCTCGTGTCCGTGGCGTGTCACAGCGCCCCGGCGCCGGTGAATCGGCCCATTCCCGCCGCACTGCCTGAGTCACTCGGGTTCGATGCCGCGCGGCTCGACCGGGTCAAAGACTACGTCGCGTCGCAGGTGGACAGCGCCTTCCCCGGCGCCGTTCTCGCCGTGGGCCGGCACGGCCGGCTCGCGCTGCTCGCGGCGGTGGGACATTACAGCGACGGTGACGACCGCCCCGTCGAGCCCGAGACCGTCTACGATCTGGCCTCGCTCACCAAGGTCATCGGCCTGACGACGGCGTGCATGATCCTCGTGCGGGAGGGAAAGCTCGACCTCGACGCCCCCGTGCAGCGCTACGTGCCCGAGTTTCGTGGACCCGACAAGGACAAGGTCACGATCCGCCTGCTGCTCACGCATTCGGCGGGACTCGCCGCTGACCTGCCGCTGTTCGACTCGACGCACAGCCGTGCGGCGGCGCTCACTATGGTCGATACGTCGCCGCTGCTCTGGGCACCGGGGACGCGATTCGTGTATTCGGATCTCAGCGCGATCGTTCTGATGCAAGCGGTCGAGCGCATCAGCGGCCAACCGCTGGACGCCTACCTCGCAGCCCGGGTGTTCGCTCCGCTCGGAATGGGTGCAACGAGGTTCAACCCACCGCCTGCATGGTTGGACCACATCGCGCCGACGGAGCTCGACACGATGTTCCGCCACCACCTGCTGCGCGGCGAGGTGCACGACGAAAGCGCTGCGCGGCTCGGCGGGGTGTCCGGGAACGCCGGCTTGTTCAGCGACGCCCCGGACCTGGCACGGTTTGCGACCTGGCTCATGGGCGTGCGTACGGGTGTGCTGACCCCGGGTCAGGGGCCCGGGGTTAACCCAACCGTGTTGACCTCCGAGACGGTCCAGGCGTTCACCACTCGCCAGAACATTCCGCCCGGCTCGTCCCGCGCGCTCGGCTGGGACACGCCATCGGATTCCGGTTACTCGAGCGCGGGGTCGAAGCTGTCGCGCCGTTCGTTCGGCCATACGGGATATACCGGCACGTCGATCTGGATGGATCCCGACAACGACCTGTACGTGATTCTCCTGAGCAACCGGGTGAACCCGACACGGGCGAATACGAAGATTCTGCAGGTGCGGGCGACGGTGGCGGATCTGGTGGCGGAGGCGCTGGTAGGGGACGGTAAGGGACGGTAGCCGACGGTAGGGGGTGCTATTCTTACCGTCTCCTACCATCTCCTACCGTCTTTATTTATTTTGTTGGCAGGAGGAATTGCATGACCACGACCCACAAGCCCGAATCCATCACGCTCTCGCTTTCCGAGCGCGCCGCCGCCGAGGTCCAGAAGTTCATGGCCGAGGAGAAGGTCGATCCCGCCACCGCGGGATTGCGCGTCGGTGTACAGCCCGGCGGGTGCTCGGGATTCAAGTACACTTTGAACATCGAAGAGAAACCCGAGGCGGACGACATCGTGATCGAGTCGAGCGGTGTGCGCCTCTTCGTCGACTCGTTCAGCGGCCAGTATCTCAACGGCGTGAACATCGACTACAAGAGCAACTTCCAGGAGTCGGGGTTCGCCTTCGACAACCCGAACGCTACCGGCGGCTGCGGCTGCGGATCGTCGTTCACGGTATAGACGGCGCCGACGTTGCCGACTTCACTGAGGCCCGCGTTCCGCGGGCCTTTTTGATAGCGTGTACATTGATGCTCGACGCGTTCCGGAGACTTCCACCATGCGATCGCTCGTCACGCTGGCGCTCTGCAGTCTCGTTGCCGTCCCGACGCTCTCCGCGCAAGCCGCGCTGCCCTACGATGTGCCGCAGGGCTGGATGCGCACGCAGGACCCGCGGAC
Organism: Gemmatimonadales bacterium; assembly: GCA_035262825.1. Classification (GTDB taxonomy): domain Bacteria; phylum Gemmatimonadota; class Gemmatimonadetes; order Gemmatimonadales; family GWC2-71-9; genus DASTHG01. The sequence goes on from DATFSB010000029.1 coordinate 4,992, forward strand.
CAACCTCGTTACCCTGACAGCGCCCGGCGTTCAAGCGCCGCACTTCTGCGTCATCACCGTGTTCACACCCGAGGCATTTGCCGGATCGGGGCAAGAGTTTCACGAGCTGATCGTACGGCGAGCGCTCGGCCAGGCACCGGCGCTGCAGTCGCCGCAACAGGGCAGCGTCGGCGCATTCGTGGTGACGAGCATCCATCAGCAGCTGCAGAACGGTCTTCACCTGTGGAGCCGGATCTATACCGGGCGCTGGGCCGATCGCGGCCAGGCATTCATCCTCGCCGCGGACAGCCCCGATCTGGAAAACCGGTTCGCACCGGTCGCTGACGCGATGATGAGCCGCATCGCGCTACCATCCGGTCCGAGTCAGGTCGCGACCACTCCTCCGGCGGCCACTCCGCCGCAGGGCAGCGATGCGGAGACGCCGCGCGGAGGGAGCGCGTTCGGGGATTACATCTACACGGTACCTGAGGGATGGACGACCACTCCATCGGGAAACGGACTCTGGATCGCCTCGCCGACCCTGGAGAACGGCGAACGCTGCACCATCGGCCTCTGGCCCATGGCGCCTGCGAGCGGCGACCTCTTC
>DATFSB010000030.1:0-2243 GCA_035262825.1 Gemmatimonadales bacterium
CCTTCAATGCGGGTGCGGAATCGTGCGATTGGGTCAGTGCGAATACCTCATGCTGGTTCGCTCTCAGGGACGAACCAGCGGCCGACCGAACGCACCGCTCGCACCGGCGATCAGAACTCTCATCGCTTTCTCCACAATTCGATCAATTTGCCGGGCCGCCTCGAGATCACTTGTCGTAGACCGTGGGCTCGGCGCCGTCATCCGCGATGACGTAGGCGATCAGCCACGCCGGCTCGGTCTTGCTCGCATTGGCGCTGACGAGGTGGTGGGCGTTGGGCGGCTCGGTCCAGCTCTGGCCGGCGCTGTAGACGCGGAGGGGCTCGCCTTCGACCTGGGAGCGGATGCTGACGGAGAGGACATACGCGAAGACGAAGCCGGAGGCGGGATGGCGGTGAGGCGCCGAGAAGCCGCCAGGGCGGTAATCCACCTCGACGACGGTGAGAGTCTTGCCCGGAACATTGGGCAGCTTCTCGCTGAGGATCTGCTTCACAGTCGCCCCTTCACCGGTCGAGGCCGAGCGGCCCGGCGGGGCCGCAGCGAGGACGAGCCCCGCCGCGACGACTAGGCCCGCCAGTGCCTTCGCGGCGCGTCTCGCAGGAGAATGCATGGCTGCCTCTCCCTACTCTGATCCTCGGCGCCGCTCAGGCAAGGGCGTCGAGCTCGGCGTTCGGGACATTTCCAAGCTGCCACTGGCACTGCCGGTGACGCCGCAACTCCAGACCACGGACACGTGCTGGGAAGCGACCAACACCACGGCGCAGACGTAGCCATGCTGCGCGCTCTCCCAGCGCCAGGTGACCGAGGGGCGCATCCGCCCGGCAACTAGACGATGGTCGGCACGAGCCTCCCGGCAAATAGGGTACACGACGGGGGTATTCGCCCTTCGCCGCTAGCAGCCCTCGGCCCGGCACGTCTACCAGCCCGCCGCCGTTCCGTAGGGGGCAAGGAAATCCTGCCGTTTGTCGAATATCGGTTTGGTCACGCGCGAGGTCCGTGGCACCGGGTACGGACAGAAATGTGTCCGTCGATTGTCGATAGTTCGGTCAGACGGCCAATCCAGCGCCGCCGGACACCACGATCTCTTGCCCGGTGATGTACGCGGCTCCGTCCGAAGCCAGGAACGCGACGGTCTCGGCGATGTCCTCAGGCCTGCCGACGCGACCGAACGGGTTCTTCGCCGCCGTAGCGGCCAGCATCGCGGCGACCTCATCGGATCCCATGCCGGGTGTGGTCCGCATCATGGGGGTGTCGGTGAATCCCGGGCTGACGGCGTTGACTCGGATGCGGCGTGGGGCGAGCTCCAGGGCCAGCGTTGGGATCATGGTCAGCAGTGCGCCTCGTGACCCGGCTGTGAGACTGTTACCGGTCAGGCTGCGCGTCGCTCCGATACCTACGGTGACAATGATCGAAGCGCCGTCGGACAGCAGTGGCAGCGTTTTTACCAGAGTGAAGAACTGTCCTTTGGTGTTGACGGCGAACACGTCGTCGAAGGCGGCTTCGTCGCAGGCGTCCAGCGCCACGGGACGGCTGACGCCGGCGTTCAGGAACAGCGTTGTCAGAGTCCCGAATCGTTCGCGGACTTCGGACACCACCCGGTCAGTGTCAGCAAGCGAGCGCGCGTCAGCACGCAACACCAGGACGTCCTCGGGTAGCTCCTCGCGCGCCCGGGCGACGCTTTCCGGACGTTGTCCAGTGACCGCGACCCGGTAGCCGCGGCTATGCAGAACCTCCGCGGTCGCCTTCCCGATCCCGCTGGTGCCACCGGTGATCAGAGCTGCAAGTGCCGACATGGTGATCACTCCACATTAGTTATTCCACGCGCGGGAAGCCCGCCGGCCTCAGCCATCACGTTGTTGAGTTCCGCTACCCATCGTAAGAACGACCCGAAAGCGCACCTCGCCGCTGAGCATTCGTCCGTACGCCTCGGTCACGCGACTGAGCGGGAACCTCTCGATCATGGGGTGTACGTCGCTCAAGGCACTGAATTCCAACGTGTCCTGAGAGTCCCGGGCGGTGCCGGAATACCACCCAGAAATTTGCCGGCGGCCCATTATCAAGGGGAACACGCTCAGGGTGAGTGGCTCGCTCGGCGCGGCCGGAACCAAGAGATTGCCGTTGATTCCCAGTCCTCCGACGACATCAGAGATCGCCTTCGCACTCGGGGCGGTTGCAAGAATCACGCGCGCGCCACCGAGTTTCTGCAATTCAGCGACCGTGTCCACGGCCGCCGAATCGATGTAATG
>DATFSB010000031.1:0-10747 GCA_035262825.1 Gemmatimonadales bacterium
CACCCGCCAGACCGCCGGTGCGGGTGTCCTCGTGGACGATCAAGACCTTGTTCGTCTTCTTGACCGAGGTCATGATCGCCGCATCGTCGAGCGGCAAGAGGGTGCGCAGGTCGAGCACCTCGGCGTTGACTCCATCGCTCTCCGCCAGCTGATCGGCGGCCTCGAGCGCCTTCCATACGGTGGCGCCGTAGGTGATGATCGACACATCCCGGCCTTCCCGCGCCAGCCGCGCCTGGCCAATCGGCGTGAGGATCTCCTCGCCCTCGGGCAGCGTCTCCTTGATACGCCGGTACAGCCATTTGTGCTCGAGGTAGATGACGGGATCCTCGTCGCGAATCGAAGCCTTGATGAGCCCTTTCGCATCCCGGGCCGTCGCCGGGTACACGATCTTGAGCCCCGGCGTGTGGAAGAACGCTGCCTCGGGATTCTGCGAATGGAACGGGCCGCCGCGCACGTACCCGCCGCAGGGGCCGCGGACGACGATCGGCGTCGCAAGACCCGCCCTGTAGCGCGCCGTGGCGACGTAATTCGTCAGCATGTCGTACGCACAGGAGATGAAGTCGATGAACTGCATCTCGGCGACGGGGCGCATGCCCATGTGCGCCGCGCCGGCCGCCGCTCCCACGATCGCCGCCTCGGCGATCGGCGTGTCGATCACGCGTGCTTCGCCGAACTTCTTCTGGAATCCGTCGGTGACCTTGAATGCGCCGCCGTACGCACCGATGTCCTCGCCCAGCATGAACACGCGGTCGTCGCGCTCCATCTCTTCCCACAGGCCCTGACGCAGGGCTTCGAGGTAGGTGATCTCGCTCACGGCTAGTGGTTCGTGGAATAGGTGAGGGGCATTTGAAACGCCACCCTGACTGCGCGTCCTCTTACTCGCCCAGGGCTGAACACAGACAGGCGAACAGCCGCTTGTGCGCTCTCGTTGAATCCCACATTGTCGGTGAACAGAATTCTCAAACTTGCCGGCTCGACGCGGCCCATCGTATCCAGAATGGCTCCCACGACCACCATCCCCGTCACCCCCGCCTTCAGAAGCTCAGCAGGATAAACCGGCCCAGGACCAGACAAGCGCTCAGGCTGAACGTCGACTTCGTTTACGTCAAACACGCCCGCATGCTTTGGGTACGGATTGGCGAGAGTAGTGGAACCGCTAATATCCGGGAATTCGACGCGCTCCTCGTACACGACCCTTACCGGACGACCATGAACGCGCCCGGGGGTGAATGCCGAGTTGCGAACGAAATCAAGCGCTATCGAATCAAGAACGGGATGGGCGCTTGCGATTACCCTCATGGAGCCAGGTTCAGGGTGTCCCGTTGTATCGATTATGCACCTGACCGTGACCTGACCATGAAGCTCCGGTGGAAACGTGAACTGACCCGATGTCGCTCGCTCCAGCACCTTATCGAGCTGGGCGACGGTTCTCACAACCGTGTCAGGTGTGACTCCTCCCTTGCTTTGCGACCAGAGAGTGCCAAGCGCCCCCACCAGGAGCACCGACAGAATTAGAGTGCTTCTCACGATACTGTCCTGAACCACAGCTTTGCCGCCGTCGCGGGCGTGGCGTACACGCCGGACAACGCGGTCTCGCCAACAGGCAACGGCTCGTTCCCGCAGGCGTCGGTCGCCTGATCGATTTCATCTTTCACCGCCTGATCGATCTGTGAAAGCTCCGACTCTTCCGCCCAGCTGTTTTCCAGAAGCTGTTTCGTGTAGCGGTCGACCGGGTCGTTTTCACGAGCCCAGCGCTCGATCTCCTCTTTCGGCTGATACGATTGATCGTCGTGCTCCGCGTGCCCCTTGCGGCGGTAGGTCTTCACTTCGATGAAGTGCGTCCCTTTGCCGCGCCGCGCGCGCTCGACGGCGTGCTTCACCGCTGCATACACCGTCAGCACGTCATTGCCGTCGACCGTGACCGCGTGAATGCCGTAGCCCTTCGCCTTCTCCGCGAGGTCTTTCACCGCGAACTGCTTCTCGGGCGGCGTCGAATACGCCCAGTGGTTGTACTCCCCGATCACCACGAGGGGGCAGCGCTGCACCGCGGCGAAGTTCAGTCCTTCGTGAAACGACCCGGTCGACGTCGCTCCGTCCCCGACGTACACCATGCCGACGCGCGGCTCGCCGCGCATCTTGAAGGCGAGGGTGATCCCAGCCATCACGGGAACCATGTCGCCGAGATGCGAGATCTGGCCGAGGTAGCCCTTCTCGAGGTCGTTGAAGTGGACGTTCAGCTCGCGGCCCTGCGTGGGACCTTCCGCCTTGGCCATGTACTGGCGCAGGATCTCGATCGGCTTCGCGCCCATCACCAGCATCGATCCGAGATTGCGGATCAGCGGGGAGAGGATGTCGCGATGGCGGCCGCGATCGAGCGCATATGCCGACGCGACCGACTCCCCCTCCTGCCCCAGCGAGCGGAACAGCCCCCCGATCACCTTGCTCTGGCGGTACAACGCGACCAGCCGCTCTTCCAGGGTTCGCGTCAGCCGCAGATAGCGGTACATCTCGAGCAGCTGGGAGCGCTCGAGCTCGGCCGGCGGGCCCTGCGTGGCTGGACCCGTAGCGGGTAGGGGGTGGGGAGACATTCGGCTAAATTATAGTGGGCCGGAAAGTTGCCGGGACCATAGGGCTAAATCAAGCACGAGGCGTCACATGGCCAGCGCCAAATTCAAGGTGAGCGGGATGACCTGCCACCACTGCCAGCAGAAGGTCGAAAAGGCCCTGAAAGGGGTCAGGGGCGTGTACTCGGCGATCGTGGATCTGCAGGACGGCGTCGCCGAAGTGGATTTCGACGATGATACCGTGACGTCGACGACCCTCGTCGCCGCGGTGGAGCGAGCCGGCTACACGGCACGGCTCGCCGGCTGAGCGCTTAGTAGGCCCCGCGCACCTCGTGCGCCGGCTCGACCTGCCGGTGCACTTCGGAGAGAAACCGCTTGGCGAGCTTGTCGAGCTCCGACTCGCCCACCTGGTCGGTTTGGATGTCGATGAAGGTGTAGTGCCCTCCCTCGGCCTTCGCCGAGACCGTCACCTTCCCCAGCGAGCCGCGGAATCCCAGCCGGCGCGGCGCCTCTTCCGAGGGCGCGAGCCGCGAGCCGAAGTAGGCCTTGGCCGCCGCGAGCGCGGCGTCGGGCGAGAGCGGAGTGCGGTGGAAGTAGCGCATGCGTCTCTAAGATACCCACGCCGGGGTGTAACGCCGCAAGCGCAGACTATTCAACACCACGCTGAGGCTCGACCACGCCATCGCCGCGCTCGCGAGCACCGGCGACAGCAGGGTGCCGGTGAAGGGGTAGAGCGCGCCGGCCGCGATCGGGATCCCGAGCAGGTTGTAGATGAACGCCCAGAACAGATTCTGGCGAATCGTCGTGAGCGTGCGGCGCGATACCTCGATGGCGGCGACGACGCCACGCGGGTCGCCGCGGATCAGGGTCACATCGGACGCCTCGATCGCCACCTCGGTTCCGGTGCCGAGGGCGACACCGACGTCAGCCTGCGCGAGGGCCGGTGCGTCGTTGATGCCGTCACCGACCATCGCGACGTTCCGCCCCTGCGACTGCAGCTTCTTCACCAGATCGACCTTCTGTGACGGCAGCACTTCGGCGGTGACGTCGGCGATGCCGACTTCGCGCGCGACGGCTTCCGCGGTGCGCCGCGCGTCCCCCGAGACCATCCGTACGTCGAGCCCGAGCCGGTGCAGCCGCTCGATCGCCTCCCGGGCGGTCGGCTTCACCGGATCGGACACCGCCATGATCGCGTGCACGGTGTTGTTGACGCTGACGACGAGCGTCGTCTTCCCCTGTTGCGCCAATCGCTCGGCGTCCTGCTCGAGGCTGCCGAGCTCGAGGCTGCGCTCCTTCGCGTGGCGCGCCGAGATCACCTCGACCAGGCGGCGGTCCACCGTGCCGCGCACCCCGCGCCCTTCCATGACCGCGAACTTCTCGACGGGGAGCAGCAGCAGCATCCGCTCCTGCGCGGCGCGCACGATCGCCTGTGCGACCGGATGCTCGGAGCGCTGTTCCACCGACGCGGCCCAGCGCAGTACCTCGGGAACCGCCACGGCGCTGCCGTCGGGCTTGCGGGCCGTGACGATGTGAGTGATCGCCGGCCGCCCTTCGGTAATGGTCCCCGTCTTGTCGAACAGCACCGTGCGCACCCGGGACAGCCGTTCGAGCGCCTCGCCGCCGCGGATCAGAATTCCCTGCTCCGCCGCCCGCCCCGTCGCGACCAGCACCGCGGTCGGCGTGGCGAGCCCGAGGGCGCAGGGGCAGGCGATGATCAGCACGGTCACGAGCGCGATCATCGCGAACAGCAGGGCGGGCGGCGGCCCGACATCGAACCAGATGACGAAGGCCGCGATCGCGATCGACATGACCACCGGGACGAACACGCCGGCGACGCGGTCGGCGAGGCGCTGGATCGGCGCCTTCGACCCTTGCGCTTCCTCCACCATGCGCACGATCTGACCGAGCGCCGTGTCTTTGCCGACGCGCGTGATCCGCAATGTGAAGCTCCCCATCGTGTTGACCGTCCCGCCGATCACTTCGTCGCCGGGCTGTTTCGTGACGGGGAGCGGTTCGCCCGTCAGCATCGATTCATCGACGGCGGAGGACCCTTCGGTGATGACGCCGTCGGCCGGCACACGCTCGCCGGGCTTTACGACGACGAGCTGCCGCTCGACGAGCGCGGCAACGGCGACGTCCTCGGTGGCGGTACCGTGGACGACGTGGGCGACGGCCGGCGTCAGCGCGGCGAGGCGGCGAATCGCGGCGGAGGTGGCGCCGCGGGCCCGCGCCTCGAGCAGGCGCCCCAGCAGGACCAGCGCGATGACGGCGGAGACGACTTCGTAATAGACATTGGCGGTCAGCCCCGCGCCGGTGAACAGTCCTGGCGCGACGGTCGCCGCGAGCGAATACACGAAGGCGGCGCCGGTGCCGACGGCGATCAGCGTGTTCATATCGGCGGTGCGATGCCGGAACCCCGACCAGGCGCCGCGATAGAACTGCCGGCCCGACCAGAGGACGACGGGCAGCGTCAGGAGCGCGAGCAGCCAGCGCATTGCCCCGGCGTCCCCCAATATCCCCTGCGCCGTCATCGCGTGGAGTCGCTGTGCCAGGGCGCCGGCTTTCGGTCCGGCCATGATCGACATCGAGACTGCCATCGACACGACGGCGACGACCGCGGCCACGGCGAACTTCCACGTCAGCACGCGCACTTCGCGGGCGCGCGCCAGCCGCTCCCGCTCCACCGGGTCCTCGGCGGCGATCGGCGCGGCGACCTGGAAGCCGGCCTGCGCCACCGCCGCCTCGAGCTGGTCGGTGGTCGTGACGCCGGGGACGTAGGTCACCGTCACCGTCTCTGTAGCTTGGTTGGCGGCGGCGCGCAGCACCCCCGGCACGGCACTGAGGGCGCGTTCCAGTCCCGCGACACCCGACGCGTAGTGCAGATCGCTGACGACGAAGCTCACGCGCGCCTGCCCGGCGTCGTAGCCCGCTGCACGGACGGCGTGGACCAGCGGCACGATGCCGGTCTGTGTGTCGTCGTAGTCGACCGACGCTTTCCCCGTGGCGTAGTTCACCGACGCCTGCCGCACACCGGAAACCGCTCCCAGCGCCGCCTGAACCGTAACGGCGCAGGCGGCGCAGCTCATGCCTTCGATGGGAAGGGTGAGTCGCTGATCAGCCATGGTCGGCGTGCGGAGACACGGCGGCCTTCGGGCCGCCCGCCGGCTCGACGACCAGCAGTCCCTTCAGCATCGACATCCCGCAGCGGAACGGAAACTCGCCGGGCTCCGTGGGCGTGAACTCGATGTCCGTGGTTTCGAAGGCGGGCAGCTGGCGGTCGATGCCGAACTGCTCGAAGACGACGCGCTCCGAGCAGTCGGCCGTTTCATCGCGGTAGAAGCGCAGGCGCACCGGCTGGCCCGCCTGAACCAGGATCGTGTCGGGCTGATAGCCGCCCTTCACCGTCACGGAGATTTCCTGGACGCCGCGCGCTTCCCGGGCGGCGCTCGCGGCGCCGCGCGACCACAGGAAGTACCACAACACCCATGCGACGCCCGCGACACCCAGAGCGGTGACGACGACCTGCGCCGCGGTCACCGGTCACCTCCTATTTCGCTTCGATGCGCATCCGATAGAAGGAGCGCCACACGAAGGCCACCGATATCAAGAAGAACGCCGCCGCGAACACGTGGGTCAGCGTGGGCCCGCGCTCCCCGGTCAGCGACACCGCCAGCTCGACGGCGAGCAGGCCGAACAGCGTCGTGAACTTGATGATCGGGTTCATCGCCACCGACGAGGTGTCCTTGAACGGATCGCCGACCGTGTCCCCCACCACCGTCGCGTCGTGCAGCGGAGTGCCTTTCTGCTTCAGCTCTGTCTCGACCACTTTCTTGGCGTTGTCCCAAGCCCCGCCGGCGTTGGCCATGAAGATGGCCTGGAACAATCCGAATAACGCGATTGAGATCAGATATCCGATGAAGAAGTAGGGTTCGACGAAGGCGAACGCCAGCGTCGCGAAAAACACCGCCAGGAAGATCACGAACATGCCGCGCTGCGCGTACAGCGTGCAGATCGCCACCACCCGCTTCGAGTCCTCGACCGACGCCTTGGTCGCGCCTTCGAGTTTGATGTTCGCCTTGATGAACTCGACCGCGCGGTAGGCGCCGGTCGTCACCGCCTGCGTGGACGCGCCCGTGAACCAGTAGATCATTGCGCCGCCGGCGATCAGCCCGAGCAGGAACGGCGGATGCAGAATTGACAGGTTGTTAACGAGCTCGGGCCGCATCCCCTGCGTCAGCGCCACGATGATCGAGAAGATCATCGTCGTGGCGCCGACCACAGCGGTACCGATCAACACGGGCTTGGCCGTCGCCTTGAAGGTGTTCCCCGCCCCGTCGTTCTCCTCGAGGTTCTCCTTGGCGCGCTCGAAGTTCACGTCGAAGCCGAAGTCCTTCTTGATCTGCGCCTTGACGCCGGGGATCTGCTCGATCGTCGACAGCTCGTACACCGACTGGGCGTTGTCGGTGACGGGACCGTAGGAATCGACGGCGATCGTCACCGGCCCCATCCCGAGGAATCCGAACGCCACGAGCCCGAACGCGAACACCGCGGGTGCCGCCATCAGCGTGCTCAGGCCGGCCGTGCTCACGCCGTAGGCGATCGCCATCAGCCCGAGCATCGCGAGGCCGAGCCAGTAGGCGCTGAAATCGCCCGCCACGAGACCCGACAGAATGTTGAGCGACGCGCCGCCCTCGCGCGACGACGTGACGACCTCGCGCACGTGCCGCGAGTTCATCGAGGTGAACACCTTCACGAGCTCGGGGATGATCGCGCCGGCCAGGGTGCCGCACGTGATCACGAGCGACAGCTTCCACCACAGCGTGGGATCGCCGCCCAGCGTCGGGATCATGAGCCGCGACACGATGAACGTGAGCACGATCGACACGATCGACGTCAGCCACACGAGCGTGGTGAGCGGCACCTCGAAGTCCATGTGGTCGGCGTTGCTGTAGCGCGCCCGCGTAATCGCGGCGTTGATGTAATACGAGGCGCCCGACGTCACGATCATGATGATGCGCATCACGAAGATCCAGACGAGCAGCTGCACCTGGACCAGCGGATCGTGCACCGCGAGCAGGATGAAGGTGATCAGGGCGACGCCCGTGACCCCATAGGTCTCGAACCCGTCCGCCGAGGGACCGACCGAGTCCCCGGCGTTGTCGCCCGTGCAGTCGGCGATCACACCGGGATTGCGCGCGTCGTCTTCCTTGATCTTGAAGACGATCTTCATCAGGTCCGAGCCGATATCGGCGATCTTCGTGAAGATGCCGCCGGCGACGCGCAGCGCCGCCGCGCCGAGTGACTCACCGATCGCGAACCCGATAAAGCACGGGCCCGCGTAGTTCCCCGGAATGAACAGCAGAATGAAGAGCATCATGATCAGCTCGACCGACACGAGCAGCATGCCGATGCTCATCCCCGCCTTGGTCGGAATGTCGTGACACGGGAACGGCTTCCCCGCGAGACTCGCGAACGCGGTGCGGGAATTCGCGAACGTGTTGACGCGGATCCCGAACCACGCCACGCCGTAACTGCCGGCGATCCCGATCAGACTGAAGAGCAGGATGACGGCGACGGTCAACGGCGGGTAGCCGTGCACCGTCTGGCCGCTGGCGTCCACGTTGCTCGCCAGCGCGCCGAAGTAGACCGCCGCAATGGCCCCGATGAAGAGCCAGAGAATGACCAGGAACTTCCCCTGGTTCACGAGATAGGTTTTGCACGTCTCGTAGATCAGCTCCGAGATCTCGCGCATCGACTGGTGCACGGGGAGGTTCTTGAGCTGCGTGTAAATCAAAAGTCCGAACAACAGCCCGAAGGCGCAGATCACGAGCCCCCACACCAGCAACGTGTGTCCGTCGATGCCTCCCAGGAACGTCGCCCGGTGGAGGTCGGGGAGCACGAGCGCGGCTTCTCCGCCCGCTTCGTGGCCCTGCGCGGGGGTCTGCGCCGCCAGAGGATGCGCCACGACGGTGCAGACGATCGTAGCGGACAACCTCGCAAGTCGGCGGACGGCAGCAAGCGTCGGCTGCAGCATCAGGGAGTGTCTCCGAAGCGCATGGTGAGCGGGTACACGCGGTGGCTTACTTCTCTCCGTACTCGTAGTACTCGACCCCCAGGTGCGTGATCTGGGACTCGCCCATCAGCCACCGCAGCGTGTTCTTGAGTTTGGTCTGCTGAATGAAGAGATCGTGCTCGGGACTCAGGCCCTGAGCGGCCTGTGGACTCTTGAAGTAGAACGACAGCCACTCCTGCACGCCGCCCAGTCCGGCGCGATGCGCCAGATCGAAGAACAGCGCCAGGTCGAGCACGATCGGCGCTGCCAGGATCGAGTCGCGGCACAAGAAGTCGACCTTGATCTGCATCGGGTAGCCGAGCCACCCGAAGATGTCGATGTTGTCCCACCCTTCCTTATTGTCACCACGCGGCGGGTAATAGTTGATCCGCACTTTGTGGAACACCTTGCCGTACAGCTCGGGATACAGGTCCGGCTGCAGGATGTACTCCAGCACACCGAGCTTCGACTCTTCCTTCGTCTTGAACGACTCGGGATCGTCGAGCACCTCGCCGTCGCGGTTGCCGAGGATGTTGGTCGAGTACCAGCCCGAGAGACCGAGCATGCGCGCTTTGAACGCCGGCGCCAGCACCGTCTTCATCATCGTCTGGCCGGTCTTGAAGTCCTTCCCCCCGATCGGCAGGTGCTTCTCGTTCGCGAGGCTCTCCATTGCGGGAATGTCGACGGTGAGGTTCGGAGCGCCGTTGGCGAACGGGACGCCCTCCATCAGAGCAGCCCAGGCATAGAGCATCGACGGCGCGATCGCCGGATCGTTCGCCTCCATCGCCTTCTCGAAGCTGGCGAGCGACTGGTGCGCAGGGCCCGGCGTGATGAACACTTCGGTCGAGGCGCACCACACCATCACGAGGCGGTCGCACCCGGCCGTCTTCTTGAAGTTCCGGATATCGGCGCGCAGCTGCTCGGCCAGGTCCCGCTTCGTCTTCCCGGTCTTGACGTTCGTGCCCTGGAGCCGCTTCACGTAGTTCTGGTCGAAGGCGGCGGGCATCGGCTTGATGCCCTTCAGGAAAGCCGCGATCGGCTCGACGTGATCGCGCTCCAGCACGCCAGCCTTCGTGGCGGCGGTGTAGGCGTCGTCGGGAATCGGGTCCCAAGCCGCGAACACCAGGTCGTCGAGGTTCGCGAGCGGGACGAAGTCCTTGATCTTCGGCGCGCGGTGCTCGGTCCGTTTGCCGAGCCGGATCGACGCCATCTGCGACAATGAGCCGATCGGCATCGCTTTGCCGCGGCGCACGCTTTCGACGCCGGCGATGAACGTCGTCGCGACCGCTCCCAGCCCCACGAGCAACACACCGAGCTTTCCCTGCGCCGGGGCGATTTCCCGGCGTCCCGTATCCGCCACGATCAGGTTCCTTTCCGCAGTGATGCGCGGCCCGGCATCGTATCCCGCTGCCGCGGCCCACCGGTTCGACGCGCCGGGACCGCGTCGGCGGTCCGGGCGACGTAAATGACTCGCTGAATCACTGTGATGACGGTGACAAGCGCCAGCACGGCGACGATCCAGAACACCAGGCGCCCGCCCCACGCGTTACCCAGCAGCAGCGTCGGCGCGCCGAGCAGGAGAAACCGCTCCGCTCGCGCGGCGATGCCGACCTTGGCCTCGAGCCCCAGCCCTTCCGCCCGGGCCCGCGTATACGACACGAGCAGCGACGCCGCGAGCGCCGTGATCGCCAGCATCACCCCCAGCGTCGTTTCGGCCGGCGGCAATCCGTTGCGCAGAAAATGCAGCGCGATCCCGGCGAACAGCGCCGACTCACCGACCCGGTCCAGGGTGCTGTCGTAAAACGCGCCGAAGGTTGAGCTCGACCCTCCGACGCGCGCGACCTGTCCGTCGAGTATGTCGAACAGCCCGGACAAGAGCAGCAGAAACCCGGCGAGCCGGATCTCGCTCATCGCGAATGCGACGGCCGACCCGACCACGATCGCCGCTCCCAGCGTAGTGATCGTGTTCGGTCGTATATGGGCCCGCACCAGACGCCCGACGATCGGCTTCGTGAGACGCACGAAGCCGTCTTTGACGGCTTGCGGGATCACGTTCATAGCCGCGGGAAAGTAACAGGCGCTTGCGGACCCGCAAAGGGGAACTTTCAGTAAAGCAAGTACTTGGCGCGAC
>DATFSB010000032.1:0-3079 GCA_035262825.1 Gemmatimonadales bacterium
GGAGGCGACTCCAGCCACGGGAGACTACAACAACGACGAGGCGCGCATGCACATGGCCTGGGACCCGTGTCGTTACGTCCTCGGTCTGGCGGCGACCGCGCCGGCAGGACGAGACTTCTTCTACAACACCGGCGCGCTCACGCTCGTGTCGGCCATCGTTCGCAAGGCTACGGGACGCCCCCTCGATGAATTCGCCCGAACGACGTTGTTCGAGCCTTTGGGCATAGCCGGCACAGAGTGGTCGAGGGTCAGAGGCGACACCGATGCGGGCGGTGGGTTGCGTCTGCGACCGCGTGACATGGCAAAAATCGGCCAGCTTGTCCTTGCGGGCGGCCGCTGGAACGACCGTCAGATCGTTTCAAAGACCTGGATCGAGACCTCGACGGTGCCGAAGATCAAGGCCACAGACGATCTGTCTTATGGATACCTCTGGTGGCTCGGCCGCTCCATGCTCAATGGGCGCGATGTCCACTGGGCCGGTGCGCTTGGTCGGGGCGGGCAGTCGATCCGTATCGTCCCGGAGCTCGATCTCGTTGTCGTGGTGACTGCGGGATACTACCAGGACTACAGCCCCCACGCGTTTCAAGTGCAGTTCGGCATTTTCAAGGACGTCTTGCGGGGGATTTCGCCTCCGGGCTGAGCTGGAAGCACGGGCGTCGCGGCACCCAACAGGAGATCCCAGTACTGCGGTCAAGGTGCGACGGATTGCGGCGCTCAGCTCCTCGGCGTCGGTGCGGCCTCGGCGATCAAGCCGCTGCTTTTCAGCTCGGCCCAGAAGTCGCCGGGAATCGGGAACTCGACCATGCGCACGTTGTCCTCGACCTCCTGGATGGAGCGCGCTCCCGGGATCACGGAGACGATTGCCGGATGCGCGAGGATGAATTGCAGCGCCGCCGCTTTCAGCGGCACGCGATGGCGCGCGCACACCTCGCCAATCCGCGCGGCCTTGTCCATCATCTCCGGTGAAGCGGCGCGGTAGTTGAACGTGGCGCCGGCGCGGGCGCCCACCGCCAGGATCCCGCTGTTGTACGGACCGCCGGCGACGATCGCGATCCCGCGCTCGACGCAGTAGGGCAGGAACTCGGAGAGCGCCGTCTGGTCCAGGAGCGTGTATCGCCCGGCGAGCAGGAAGCAATCGCAGTGGCCCTCCCGCGCGAACGCCAGCTCCATCTGCCACTGGTTCATGCCGGCGCCGATGGCTCGGACCACACCAGCGGCACGGAGCTCGACGAGAACGGGGAAGGTTTCCTTCAGCGCTTGCTCGTAGTGGTCATCGGGATCGTGGACGAACACGATGTCGACGCGTTCGAGTCCGAGGCGTCCGAGCGAGGCCTTGAATGACTCGCGCACGCCCGAAGCACTGAAGTCGAACGCCCACGTGGCCATCGCCGCCCCCGGGGCTGGCGGCCGGAGAACACGGCCTACCTTGGTCGACAGCACATAGTTCTCGCGCGGCACGCCGCGCAGCGCTTCACCGTAACGCGCCTCGCTCTCGCCCACCCCGTACATCGGCGCGGTATCGAGGTAGTTGACGCCCAGCGCCAGGCTGCGCCGGATCAGCGCCACCGCCTCCTTCTCTGCGGTCGCCCGCTCGGGATCGGTGGCGGGTGGCGCGCCTGACAAGGCGACGCCCCCGAGTCCGAGGCGCGTGACTCGAAGCCCGGTCCGGCCGACCTCCACAGTTTCGGTGGCGTGCATCGTATCCCTGGTGAAGCGGTGAGACAGCTCGGTCGCCCCGCGAGTATAGGAGCGGGCATTGGTGGGGACAAGGCCCACGCCGACTGAGAATCAGAAGCTCGTGTCAGGCGTGCCTTCGAACAGGCCGGCCGACGTGCCTTACGAGCAGGTGACCTGATTCGAGCTGGCAATCAATCTGCGGGTGATCGAATGATGCGCTATTGCGGTATGCCCTCGACCGCGAAGGTACGGTACTTGGCTTACCAAGCGCGGTGCGTGTGTGAGCCTAGTTCATCGCGTTCGTCTACACTGAGCGGGATGACGGCCCCCAAACCTGCAGGAGAGAGTCGATTGCCACGGGGCGCAGTGGGGCACTTCGATCAGGCCGCGGGCCGACTCACCAATGTCGGGGCCTGAGCGCTTCCGCGCGATGCCCAAGGTCGAGCTCCACCTCCACGCGGCGGGCTCTGTCCGCCCGTCGACCATGCGCGCCTTCGTCGTCGCTGACGGGCTACCGTCCGCGCTGGCCGATCGCTACGCACCCGCCCAGACGGGCGAAGGCCTTCCGGCGTATCTCGCGCGCTTTGCCGCCTGGGATGCGACCGTGCGGAGCCCGGATCGCATCGCGCGTGTCGTCGAGGAGCTCGCCGCTGACCTGAGAGCAGACGGCGTCAGCTATGCAGAGGTGAGGCTCCGGCCGCCCACCGATGATGATGGTCTCTGGCACGCGATGATGGAGTCCGCGGTGCAGGCGGCGGCGTCGGCGGCGCCACCGGGCCTCGGCTTCATCGCGGTGATGCTTCGGGACTGGAGCGGGGAACGGGCCGAGCGCGAGGCACGCCGGGCAGCGGCCTGGGCGGGCAGGGGCGTCGTCGCCCTCGACGTCGCGGGCGACGAGGCGCTGGGCGGCTTCGCGCCATTGGCGCGGGCGACGCGCGTGGCGCGCGAAGCCGGGCTGGCCATCTCCACGCATGCGGGCGAGACAGGCGGAGCCGCGGCGGTGCGCGAGGCGCTCGCCTTGCTTGCTCCCGGTCGCATCGCCCACGGAGTCGGCGCCGCCGACGATGCCGACCTAGTCTCCGAGCTGCGCGATCGCGGTGTGCATCTCGAGATGGCGGTCCGGAGCAACATGCAGACGGGCGCCGTGCGGGAGCTGTCACGCCATCCGTTTCCGGCGTTGTTGCGCCGGGGCGTGAGTGTCAGCCTGAACACGGACAATCGGACGATCTCCGGCACCACGCTCTCGGACGAATACGCGCTGGCCTCGGACGTGCTCAATCTGTCCTGGGCGGAACTGGCCCGCGCGACCGTGCTCGCCGCACGGGCGATCTTTGCGCCTATCGACGTGCAGCGCGAGCTCGTGCACCGTATTCAGAGGGCGTGGGCCTCTCGCGCCCCGGAA
>DATFSB010000033.1:0-9020 GCA_035262825.1 Gemmatimonadales bacterium
ATAGATCGCGAACACCACGACGCTGACGGCGAACACCAGTCCCGCGCCGCCGCGCGGAAAGCGCAGTGCCACCGGGACGCCGAGCAGGCCGAAGACGAAGCAGGCGACGGCGATCGTGAACTTCTTCTGGATCTCGACCTGGTAGATCGCCTCGCGGCGCCGCGCGCCGTCGACACGCTCATCCTCTCCCGCGGTCCCGCCCGGCGTGACGAGCGGCTGGTGGGCGTAGGGGTTCGAGGTCGGAGGCGGGACGACTGGCGTTTGTGCCCGCGGCGGCGGGACGTCGGCGTTGGGGCGGCGATCCACCCCCTGGGCTTGGGCCGAATCCGGCAGCAGCCAGCGCTCCAGGCGGCCGATGAAGCGGCAATAGGGCCCCGGCGTCGAATCGGTCGCCGGGAAGACCTGCACCGGGCCGGCGGTGAGGCCGGCGAGGCGCCGCAGGTCGTGCTCGACGGTGGAGTTCGCCTCGACATGCGCGGCGCGGGCGTCGCTCTTCGCGGCGGACACGACCTGCTCCATCTGGCAGATCGACATCTCGCGGTCCGAGCGATAGGTGTCCTCGTCCGTTTTCACGAACTGATTGGACACGTTTCGAACGCGGACATGGTTGGTGTGAAAAAAGGTGCGATTGAACTGCGCGTCGGCGGCGCGGCGCACTTCCTGGATGTCGCCGTCCAGCAGGGTGAGGTACAAATCGGTCTGGCCGGGGGTATAAGCCATCTGCCCGCTGTCGGCCGTGATGATGCGACGGCGCTCGGCATCGCCCAGATCATAGATCGTTACGTCACGCAGCCGGTTAGTTGCCGGGTCGATGCGGGCCGCCCGCAGAAAAAACTGGCCTGGCACCACCTCGTTGATCACCTGCTCCTTGAGAGCGAGGGACGGCTTTTTGCGCTGGATATCCACGAGCAGCGTGCGCAGCCGGTGATTGGAGCGCGGCAGGACCTGGTCGTTCCACACAAACGCGAGCAGCGCCACGGCCGTCGCCCCGAGGAGCACCGGCCGCGCGATGCGGCCCACGCTGATGCCGTTCGCCGTCATCGCGGTGATTTCGGAATCGGCGGCGAGCCGGCTCATCGTATGCAGCACGGCCACCAGCACCGCCATGGGCAGCGTCATCGCCACGATGAACGGAATCGACAGCACGAACACCTCGACGATGACGCTGGTCGCCAGTCCCTTGCCGACCAGATTGCCGAGCTGCTTCGCGATCTGATTCAGCAGCATCAGCGCGGTGAGCGCCGAGAGCGCGAAGCCAAGCGGGGCGATGTGCTGACGCAGCAGGTAGCGGCTGAGGATGCGCACGAGTGGTCCGGGCAGTATATTCGGAACTCCAAGCCACTACAAGGGATGTGGCGCCCCGCCTCGTTCGCCGTTCTCACCCTCACGCTCGTCGCCCCCCAAGCCCGCGCCCAGGCTGACGCCCGTGATTCTGTTCCGGCGTTCCGGCTGAGCTATCGCTATCCGCCGGTCGGGGTGCCGAGCGTCGCGGCGCTCGCGCCCGGGGGACGTCTGGGACAGCGCATCGGGGCCGTGGCGGTCGCCCGCGCCTGGGAGCGCCGCGTGCGCGACGCCCTGCCGGGCGTCGATCTCGCCCATCCGGCGTCGATCGCGCCGCTCGCGGCGGCACCGCCCACCGGACCGCAGGCGCCGCCGGCGTTTCGCGCCGCGGGCGCCACCGGTGTGCTGGGGCAGTTCGCCAGCCTCGGCATGGAGCTCAGTCTCCGCTTCGAGCTCAAGGCGGACCAGTTCCGCAATCTCAAGTGCAACGCCCTCGAGCGGCAGACGGCCGTGTCGGGGTGCAGCGCCGGCTTCCCCACGATTACGCCGACGCCGCAGTACGCGATCCGCTCCGGCGGCGTCGTCGGCCAGCGGCTGCACGTCAACGTCGACTTCGACAGCCAGCGCGAGTTCGACGCCAACAACAACCTGCAAGTCTGGTACGAGGGACTCGAGGACGAGATCCTGCGCCGCATTGAAGCTGGCAACGTGTCGTTTCAGGCGCCCGGGAGCCGCTTCATCAGCGCCGCCGTCCCCGCCAACAACTTCGGCGTGCAGGCGATCACGCAGTTCGGGCCCCTGGAGCTGCGCGGCGTCTACGCGCAGCAGAAGGGCAACGTCGTGCGGGACCGCACCTATACCGTGGGCGAGACCACGACGCAGCCGCTCGATCGCCAGTTCCGCGACCTCGACTACGAGCAGGGCCGGTTCTTCTTCGCCGTCGACCCCGCGGCGCTTCCCGGCTTTCCGGCCGTGGACATCCTCTCCCTGCCGCCGCTCTTGCCCGATTCGCTGCAGGTGCAGGCGATCCAGGTGTACCGCTACCGCGCCCTTACGCCGTCCACGACGAGCAACCTGAACATCGGCGGCATCAAGGCCGTCGCCTGTGGTCCCGGCTTCGCCGCAGTCGACTGCGGCAACGAGCGGGCCGGTCCTTTCCAGTGGGAGCTGCTGCAGCAAGGCAAGGACTATTACGTCGACCCCAGCAACACCTGGTTCGTGCTGGCGTCACGGCTCGACCCCAACGACTTCCTCGCCGTGTCCTATGTGCCGCGCGGAGTCGTCGACTGCGGCCCGGGGAGCCGTTGCGTGGGGACGTACCCGCTGCACGCCAGCGTCGACACCGCCCACGTAGACACGCTGCGCCTGGTGTACGATCCGCGGCCCGGGGTTACCGCGGCCTCGCCGGCGTTCCGCTTCGAGATCCGTTCCGCATACAGGCTCGGCGGCCAGGAGCTGTCGCGCTCCAGCGTCGCGCTCGACCTCTCGGTCAACCAGCGCGAGCGGCCCGAAGGATCGAGCGAGACCTATCTCGCGCTTCTGGGCATCGCGCTGGCGACCGATCCGAACACTTTCGACCAGTACAACCGGCTGTTCCCCCGAGATCGCGATTTCGCGACCGTACTGCGGGACTATTTCGTGGTATTCCCGAACCTGCGCCCCTTCGCCGATCCCACGAAGCTCGTCCCCACCGAGCGTAACGACTCGCTATACCGCACGCCGCGCAGCTTCCTCGCGGTGCAGGGACCGCCTTCGATCTTCACGTTGACGCTGCACGGCGATGCTTCGGCGGCGGGCGACAAAGGGACGCTCTCCCTCTCCAGCTTTCAGATCCGCGAAGGCAGCGAGAAGCTCTACCTCGGGACGACGCTGTTGACGCGCGACGTCGACTACTCGATCGACTACACGGTCGGTCTCGTCACGTTCAAGCATCCCGATTCGCTTTTCACCGCCGGGCAGGCGGTGATCCGGGCGCAGTTCGAGGAGCGCGCCACCTTCACCACGGCCCCGACGTCGATCTACGGCATGGCGGTGAAATACGATCTCGGAACGACGGGCCAGGTCTATCTCACGGGGCTGTTTCAGAAACAGCAGACGATTTTCACGCGACCGCAGCTGGGATTCGAGCCGGCGTCGAACTTCATCGGCGGGCTCAGCACGAATCTGCGATTCCAGCCGACGTGGCTGACCAAGGTGGTCAACCTCATCCCGGGCACCAAGACTGACGCGCCGTCGTCGGTGACGATCGCCGGTGAATTCGCGTTGTCTCAGCCGCGCCCCAATCCGTTGGGGCAGGCCTACGTCGAGGAGTTCGAAGGCACAGCGGGCCGCTTCGTGTCGCTGAACGAAAACAACTGGCACTGGGGCAGCGTCCCCAGCTCCGCCCGCGGTACCCTCGCGTTCAACATTCCCGCCACCGGATTTGACACGACGGACGCCGTGCCGCTGACGTGGCAAAGCTTGCCCTGCAACCTCGACACCAATACCGGGGCGTGCACGCCGGTCCAGTTCTTCGCGCGCAACATCGATTCCACGATCGCGCTCGTGGGGCAGGCCCAGTCAGCCGAGCCGGTGCTGTGGCTGATGCTCAAACCGGACACGATGATGGGGCTCGCCGACAGCAGAACCGGGAACCCCAACTGGCGGCGGCCGGGCACCGGGAACAACGCCCGCAATGCGACGCGCTGGCGGTCGATCACCCAGACGATCTCGGCCACCGGCATCGATCTGTCGCGCGTCGAATACCTGGAGTTCTGGGTCTGGGAGGACAACAGGCGCACCGCCAAAGCCAACCACGCGGCGATCCTGTTCGATTTCGGATCGATCTTCGAGGACGCGCTCGCCTTCATCCCCGAGTCCCTCACCGTCACGGGCGGCGGCGACACGACCTACTATGGCGTCCGGGTCGCAGGGCAGGGGCGGCTCGACTCGGAGCGCGACCCCGTCACGCACGCCTGGAATGCCGCGATCAACGATGAAGGCATCTTGAGCGACCGCGTCGACAGCATCTGGAACGCCACCACCCATCAGTGGGTCGACTCGCTGCCGCTGTGCAGCGCGACGGTCAACGGCCAGATCGTCAGCCGCACCTTCGGCGATCCGCGCTCGCGCTGCACGCGTCACAACGGCGCCCTCGATACCGAGGACCAGGACGGCGACGGCCAGCTCGACATCACCGTCGGTGCGAAATCGCAGGAGGACTTCCTGCGCTACGTCTTTCCGATCGGCGGCGACCAGTTCTACGTCCGCGACGGCGGCATGGTCCCCGTCCCCGCCAATCAGGGCGGCGGGTCGTCCGGCTGGCGGCTGTACCGCATTCCCTTCCACACGGACACGATCCAGGTGGGATCGCCCAACCTGCGGCAGATCCAGTCGCTGCGCATCACGGTGCTGGCCCCGGAGACGGCGGCGCCGGGCGATAGCGACCCGCAGGTCTTCTTCGGTCTGTCTCGCGTCCAACTCGTGGGGGCGACGTGGCTGAAACGCGCTGACACCCCGATCCACGGACTGGGGAGCGACCGCGGCTCCGGCATCGGCACGGTTACGGCGTCGGTGGTGAGCACGCAGAACCGCGACCTCGGCTACTCGCCGCCCCCGGGTGTCCTCAACGAGGCCGCCCGGCAGGACGCCGGGGTGCAGCTCGGGGTGACGCAGGTGAACGAGCAGTCGCTGCGGATTCTCGCGACGGGGCTCACGGCGGGACAGCGCGCCGAGGCGTTCACGCGCTTCGGGTCGGAAGGCGACAAGAATTTTCTTGGCTATCGCCAGCTGCGGGTGTGGGCGCGTGGCCGCGGGCCGGGGTGGGAAGACGGCGATCTCGAGTTCTATCTGAAGATCGGCAAGGACGTCGACAACTTCTATCTGTATCACACGACGGCGCGGACCAGCTCGTGGGAGCCGGAAGTCGTGATGACGATGGACCGCTGGATCTCGCTGCGGGCCCGCATCCAGCAGGCCTGGCTCGCCGGCGACGTGCCGCACGTGTATGCGGGGTGTCCCGACAGCACGGTCGTGCCCAACGACACGGCTTACGTCATGTGCGACGGCCCGTACATCGCCCATGTGAAGGATCCGGCGGTGGGACCGCCCAACCTCGCGGCGGTCCAGGAGGTAGCCGCGGGAATCCTGCGCGTCCGATCGAGCACCTTCATCGACCAGGCGGAGGTCTGGGTGGACGACATCCGGCTCTCGGATGTGGTGCAGACCGCGGGCACGGCCGCGGCGTTCGATCTCGCCCTCTCCGCGGGCAACCTCGCGGATCTGACGATCGACGTGACCCGGCGCGACGGCAACTTCCGCCAGCTGGGCGAGGCGCCCACCTATCAGAACACGAACGGCTATAACCTCGCATCGACGATCCATCTGGAGCGCTTCCTGCCGGCGGCGTGGGGTCTGAGTGCGCCGCTCGTGGTCCAGTACAGCGGAGCCGCGAGCCGGCCGATCTTCCTCAGCGGGACGGACATCTCCGGCAGCGCGCTCGTCGGCTTGCGCGAGCCGTTGGCGACCGCGACCAGCTACACCTTCGCCCTGCGTCGGTCGCACCGGGCCGTGCATGGCCTGGCGCGCTGGCTCGCCGATCCGCTGTCGTTCGCGGGCACGTATATCAGTGGCAGCGCCCGCTCCACGCTGGACCAGGCGACCGCGCGCAACTGGTCGGCCAGCGTGGACTACTCTCTGCAACCGGGGAGCGCGACCATCCCCGCGGCGCCCCGGTTTCTCGTGAACCTGGTGCACAAGCTGCCGGCGTTCATCAGCAAGAGCGGTTTCGCCCAGCGGCTGGGGAAGTCGCGGCTGCGGCTGTCGCCGACCACGATCCGGCTGCGGTCGACGCTCACGGCGAGCGACGCCTCGCGGTTGGTGTACCGCGTGCCGGTTGCCGACTCGGGAGACGCGCACATCATCCCGGGGCTGTCGTTGACCCGCGCGTGGCGCAACGGTGCCACGCTCGGCCTCGCCCCGCTCAGCGGGTTGACGCTGCAGGCTGACCTCGCTTCGACGCGTGATCTGCGCGACTACGGCACGTCGACGACGATCGCCCGCGTGGCGCGCCTGCAGCGGCGCTCCCTGCTCGGGATGGATGTGGGCTTCGAGTCGCAGCGGACGGTCGGCACTTTCTCGGCGCTGACGCCGGACCTGTTCACCTGGATGCGTCCCCGGCTGTCGTTCTCTACGACGTTCTCGCTGGTGCGGGACCCCAACGGGCGCCAACCGATCCGCGACGCGCCCGACAGCGGCGCGTTCCACCTGCCGACATCGTACAGCAACAATCAGCACGCCGAGATCGGCTCGCAGGTGGATCTGGGGCAGCTCGGGCGCAGCCTCTTTGGAGACTCCTCCAAGGTGGCGCGCTGGCTGCGCAGGGGGATGCTCATCGACATCGCCTACAACCGCGATCGGACGTCGACGTTTACGGGCGTGGCCGCGGCACCATCGCTCGGCTACCAGCTCGCGATCGTGGGGTTCGGCGGATTCCTGGCGCAGCGGGGCACACTCGCCACTTCCGCCACGACGATCGGTACTACTCGCGCCACCACGACCCTCACGCTCCCGTTCGGGTTTCGGGTCACCGGACTGTACCAAGAAACGAACGGCCAGACGCTGGTGCTGCGGTTGACGCAGCTGGTGCCGATCACCTCGCACACCCGGGAGTGGCCGTCGGGGACCATCGCCTGGACCCTCTCGCCGTCGCGTTCCGGTCTGGGCCGCGTGCTGTCCGGGCTCACTGCACAGCTGTCGCTGCGCGACCATGACATCCTGAGCCAGCAGGCCAGTCTCGCGGGGGCCCCGTCCGCGGGAACCGCAACAACGCGGAGCAGCGACCACACGCTCTCGCCCAGCGTGACCGCCTCGTGGGCGAAAGGTGTCCTGACGTCGTTCGACCAGACCCGGCTGGTCAGCGATCAGGTCACGGCGGGGAACACGTTCCACAACACCCGCACGCAGCGCAACGCGAGCGTATCTTTCGCTTGGCGGCCGCCGCCCGCGATCCTCAAGCTGAAGACGTCGATCCGGACGACGGCGCGTTATTCCTACACGCTCAACGCCACCTGCCTGCTGTCGGCGGGGCAGGGTGTGTGCGTGCCGTACGTCGACAGCCGCCACAGCGAGGGACAGTTGACGCTCGATACGAGTTTCCCGCCCACGCTCAGCGCGGGGCTGCAGGTGGCCTACGACCTGGACGACGAGCGGCAGATCAACCGCAAGGTCTCGCAGCTCACCCTGACGGCGTTCGTGCAGCTCAACACCAGCGTGGGACAGATCCGATGACCCGGCGCGTCTGGGGACCGGGAGGGATGGTGGCCGCCGTGGTCGGCGCGGCCGCCCTGGCGTGCGGCGCGCGCGCCAAGCCGCCGGTGCGCGAGTTCGACGGTCCGAAGGCGTTCACCTACCTGCAGCAGCAGGTGCAGTTCGGCTACCGCATTCCCGGGACGCCGGCACACGAGCAGACGGGGGACTGGATCCTGGCGCAGCTCAAGACGCGCGCCGACACCGTCTGGGTGCAGGATATCCAGCACCGCATGGCGTCGGGGAAGACGATCCACCTGCGCAATTTCTTCGCCCGCTTTCGGCCGCAGGCGGCGGAGCGGATTCTCTATCTTGCGCACTGGGACACGCGGCCCACTGCCGATTCGGATCCCGACACGTCGAAACGAAATAAGCCAATCCTCGGTGCATCGGACGGAGCGTCCGGTGTGGCCGTGCTGCTCGGCGTGGCCGACGCGCTCAAGGCGAAGCCCTCCACCGTCGGTGTCGACCTGCTGTTCGTGGACGGCGAGGACTACGGCAGCTTCGCCGACTCGAACGACGTGCTGATCGGCTCGCGCTGGTTCGCCGCGCACCAGCCGGCCGGGTACCCGCCGCTCTTCGGGGTGCTGTTCGACATGGTGGGAGACAAGAACCTCGACATCAATGTGGAAGGCAACAGTCAGGCGGCGGCGCCCGAAGTCGTGGACCGGGTGTGGAAGACGGCGAGCGCGCTCGGGTACGGCGACACGTTCATCCCACAGGGGCGCTTCACGCTGATCGACGACCACGTCAGCCTGCAAAAGGCGGGCATCCACGCGATCGACGTGGTGGATTTCAACTATCCATACTGGCACACAACAGAAGACACGATGGACAAAGTCAGCGCGAACTCGCTGCAGATCGTCGGGGACGTAGCAATGGCCCTGGTGAGGGAAGCGGCTCAGTAAGTACGGCTAGTGACAGACTAGTCGTGTTCGTTTTCGATCCTTCCCGCAATCTTTCGATCCCGCCGCCGCGGCAACTCTCGTTACTGTCGGTCCGTGGACGACAAACGCGCTGCCCTCTTGCTCGCCGGCCTCGCTCTCGCAGGTGCGGCGGTGCGGCTTGCTCTGAGCCCGTCTCCTTCTAGAGCACCCGGCGACGTCCATCTGACCTTCCGTGACAGTCCCTCCACGTCAGCACTGGAGGAAACGGCCCGCAGAGCTGCCCAGTTGTCCCGTCCCCTCGCTCCCGGTGAGAAGATCGATGTCGACCGCGCCGATGTGATCGACCTCACACGACTGCCGCGCGTGGGTCCCGCCCTCGCCCAGCGCATCGTCGCCTGGCGCGAGCAGCATGGCGCGTTCGGCACTATGCAACGGCTGGACAGCGTGGCGGGGATCGGGCCCAAATTGTTGGACGCCGTGCGACCTTACGTCACATTTTCGGGTGCTCCGCCTTGACACACCGAGCGGCCCAAGTACTTTAGATCATTCTAATTCAACGAGTTGCAT
>DATFSB010000034.1:0-5512 GCA_035262825.1 Gemmatimonadales bacterium
AGGAACGCGACGAACGCGTCGATCTCGGGGAGCGAGCGGGTCACGTTGCGCTGGAATAGGGAACGGGGAACGCGGAACGCCGAACATCCGAACCGAGGCCCGTCGCAAAGGTCTCCATGTCACGCAGGGCCCGCTCCACCAACATGGTTTTCCTCTTCTCCTTGTCGCGCACCGGCGGATCGAGCGGCACGAGCAGGCCGAAGTTGGCGTTCATCGGCTGGAAGCGAGCCGGGTCGCAGGCCGCGAGGTAGTGATAGAGCGCGCCGAGCATCGTGGTCGCGGGTGGTATGAGCGGCGGCTCGCCCGCGAGCAGGCGCGCCAGGTTCAGACCGGCGAGCAGGCCCGAGGCCGCAGACTCGGTGTACCCTTCGACGCCGGTGATCTGTCCCGCGAACAGCAGCAGCGGATTGTCCCGCACCGCGAGATGCGGGGACAGCGTCGCGGGTGCGTTGACGTAGGAATTGCGGTGGATGCTGCCCATACGCAGGAACTCGGCGCGCTCGAGCCCCGGAATCAGGGGGAGGACGCGCCGTTGCTCGCCGGTCCGCAGCCGCGTCTGGAAGCCGACGAGATTCCACATCTGGCCGGCGCGATCCTCGCGCCGCAGCTGCACCACGGCAAACGGCTGCCTCCCGGTGCGCGGATCGGTGAGTCCCACCGATTTCATGGGGCCGAAGCGCAGCGTGTCCCGGCCGCGCCGCGCCATCTCTTCTACCGGAAGGCAGCCCTCGAAGTAGGGAGTCCTGTCGAATTCGTGCGGCGGCTCGTACTGATCGGCACGGACGAGCGCGCTCACGAACGCGTCGTACTGCGCCTCGTCCATGGGAGCGTTGAGGTAATCGTCGCCGTCCCCCTTGCCATAGCGGGAGGCGCGGAACAGGACACCATGATCGAGCGAGTCGTCGGCGACGATCGGGGCGATGGCATCGAAGAAGGCGAGCGAGGCGGCGCCGAGCCGGCCGGCGATCGCCGTGGCGAGCCGGTCGGAGGTGAGCGGTCCCGTCGCCACGATCCCTGCCGCGGGGAGATCGGTCACTTCGTCGCGCTCGATGATGATGTTGGGATGGGCGGCGACGCGCTGCTCCATGCCACGGGCGAATGCCGTGCGGTCCACTGCCAGCGCCGAGCCGCCCGGGACGCGCGTGGTGTCGGCCACGGCGAGCACCAGGCTGCCGAGCCGGCGCATCTCGGCCTTGAGCAGGCCGTGGGCGTTGCCCGTCTCCACCGATTTGAAGGAATTGCTGCAGACCAGTTCGGCGAGGGTATCGGTCTGGTGCGCCGGGGTGCGCGTGGCGGGACGCATCTCGTGCAGCGTCACGCGGACGCCGCGCTCGGCCAGCGCCCAGGCCGCCTCGCATCCCGCGAGGCCGCCTCCAACGACGGTGGTGCTCAGGCCGCGTCCGGCTCCGCCGGTCCGCTCGCCTCCACGGTGTCCACCGTCACCTCGTGTCCGCACTTGAGGCACTTGCGCGAGGCTCCCATCGTCTTGGACTGCTTCTCTTCCATCCCCACGAATCCGCAGTTCGGGCAGGCCACCGGGACGGGCCGGTTCCACACCGAGAAATCGCAGTCGGGATAGCGCGTGCAGCCGAAGAAATTGCGTCCCTTGCGCGTGCGCCGCTCCGCGATGTCGCCCTGCCCGCACTTGGGACAGGTGATGCCGAGCGGCACCGGCCGCGTGTGCTTGCACTTGGGGAAGCGGGTGCACGCGAGGAATTCGCCGAAGCGGCCGGTCTTGATGACCATCGGCGCGCCGCACTCCTTGCAGATCTCGTCGGAGGGCTTGTCGGGAATCTTGTCGCGGCCGATCGGCTTGGTGAAGCGGCAGTCATCGGGGTAGCGGGTGCAGGCGATGAACGGCCCGAAGCGGCCGCTGCGCACCTCGAGCGGTGAGCCGCAGGTGGGGCAGCGTTCCTCGGACAGCTTGGAGAGGTCGTGCACCTCGCGCAGAATCGCATCGATGTCGACGCTCGCCAGCTGCGTGTTGAACGGTCCCCAGAAGTCACCCAGCACGTGCTGCCAGCCGAGATCGCCCTCCTCGACCTTGTCGAGCTCCGTCTCCATCTGGGCGGTGAAGCCGACCTCGAAGGTGTCGGGGAAGCAGCGCCGCATCACCTTCCACACCTTTTCGCCGAGTGTCGTGGGGGAGAAGCGCCGTTCCTTGGTGGTCGCGTACCAGCGGCTCTGGAGCGTGCCAATGATCGCGGCGTAGGTCGACGGCCGGCCGATGCCCTTCTCTTCCAGCGCCTTCACGAGGCTCGCCTGGCTGTAGCGCGGCGGCGGCTCTGTGAAATGCTGGGTCGGAACGACCTGTCGCAGCGTCGGGCGGTCGCCCTTGTCGAGCGGAGGAATCGGCCCGAAGTCGTCGCCGCTCTTGGCGTCTTCGGCTTCGTGGCCCTCGTGGAACAGGACGCGATAGCCGTCGAACAGCACCACGGAGCCGGTCGCCCGGAAGAGGAAACGGCCGAGGTCGAAGTCCACCGTCGTCAGCTCGTACAGCTCGGGCGTCATCTGCGAGGCGACGAAGCGCCGCCAGATGAGCTGGTAGACCTTGAAGAGATCGGACTCGAGGTACTGCTTCATCGCCTCGGGCCGGCGGGGCACGTCGGTGGGGCGGATCGCCTCGTGGGCGTCCTGCACCCGCGAGGCGCCCTTCTTGCCCACGTGCACGTTGGGCGTCGCGGGGAGGTACTTGGCATCGTAGTTGGCGGAAATGAACTCGCGCGCCTGGGCGATCGCCGAATCGGCGACGCGCACCGAGTCGGTGCGCATGTAGCTGATGAGACCGACGGGGCCCTCTTCGCCGATCTCGATGCCCTCGTACAGCGCCTGGGCCGCCCGCATCGTGCGCTTGGCCGAGAAGCCGAGCTGCTTGGCGGCTTCCTGCTGCAGCGTGCTGGTAATGAAGGGCGCGGGTGGATTGCGGCGCCGCTCCTTCTTCGTGACGTCGGTGACGACGAAGGGGAGCTTGGTGGCGGCGTCGACGATCTCGCGGGCGGCCGCCTCGGTCTTGATGTCGGGCTTGTGGCCGTCGAGCTTGTGCAGCCGCGCCTGGAACCCCTGGCCGTCCTTTTCCAGCTCGGCCTCGATGGTCCAGTATTCCTGCGGCACGAAGCGGCGGATCTCCTCCTCGCGCTCGCAGATCAGTCGCAGCGCCACGGTCTGCACCCGACCCGCCGACAGCCCCGACTTGATGCTCTTCCACAGGAGCGGGCTGGCCTTATAGCCCACGAGGCGGTCGAGGATGCGGCGCGCCTGCTGCGCGTCGACCTTTTTCTGATCGATCTCGAGCGGATTGGCGATGGCGTGGGAGACGGCGTCCTTGGTGATCTCGTGAAACAGGACGCGGCGCACCTTGCCGCCGTTGCCGAGCTGCGAGGCGACATGCCAGGCGATCGCTTCGCCTTCGCGGTCTGGATCGGTGGCGAGCAGTACGCGCTCGGCGCCCTTCGCCGCGCGCTTGATCTCGGCCAGCGTCTTGGCCTTTTCCTTGATGGTGACGTACTCGGGCGTGAAGCCGTTCTCGATGTCCACGCCGAGCTTGCGGGGCGGCAGATCGCGGATGTGCCCCACCGTCGCCTTCACCGTGTAGCCGCGCCCCAGGTACTTGCCGATCGTCTTCGCCTTGGTGGGCGATTCGACGATCACCAGCGAGCCGCCGGGGGTGGTCGCCTCCCCGACTCCGTCGTCCGACACCGGCTCGTCGGGAACCGGAGCCGCGGCCCGCTTGGCGCGCGTCCGTTTCGGCTGTTCCGCAGTTTCTTGCGTCACCGGCTTCTTCTTACCAGCCACCGATCAACCTTTCTTCAAGCGGTCGCGGGAAGGCATGTCTACCATCCCGCCCTTGTCCGCGCAAGTCGTACGATTTCTTCAACCACTTTGGCGGGCGCTTTGCGATCGGTCTCAACCGTCGCGTCCGCCAGCACATAGAACGGCTCGCGCTCACTGAGGAGCTGCCGCATCTGCGACGCGGGGTCCTCTCCCATCAACACAGGACGGTTCCCCTGCGGGGCCGCCCGCGACGCCGCCGTGTCGGGGCGCGTCTTGAGATACACCACGAGACCACGCTGTTGCACCGAAGAGAGTGCCCCCGGCTGCGCCGCCCAGCCGCCACCGGGCGCGATGATCGCCGGCGCACCGCCGAGCGCCGTTTCCATCTCGACGCGCTCCAGCTCGCGGAACACGCCTTCGCCCTTCTCGGCGAAGATCAGCGCGATCGGCCGGCCCTCCTTGCGCGTCACCGTTGCGTCGATGTCGACGAACGGGGCCTTGAGAGCGTCGGCGACCAACTTCCCGACGGTGGTCTTCCCGGAGCCCGGGAGGCCGATCAGCACGACGTGTCGGATCATGAAGCCGCTCCCCGCGGCATGCGTGCATGCAGCTGTGCGAGATAGCCGTCGACGTTGCGCTTCAGCTCACCGAGCGAATCGCCGCCGAATTTCTCCATCACCGCCTGCGCCAGCACCAACGCCGTCATGGCCTCCGCAATGACCCCCATCGCCGGCACCGCCGTCACGTCGGACCGCTCCGATTGCGCCTGGGCCACCGCGCCGGACGCGAGGTCGACGGTCGCGAGCGGCGACATCAGCGTCGAAATCGGCTTCATCGCCGCGCGGACTACGAGCGGCTCTCCGGTCGACATCCCGCCCTCGGTGCCGCCGGCACGGTTCGTCGCCCGCACGAACCCGGGGAGAATTTCGTCGTGCACCTCGCTGCCCTTCCTGCGGGCCGCCTCGAAGCCGAGTCCCAGTCCCACCGCCTTGACCGCGGGGATCGACATGACCGCCTGGGCGAGCCGGCCATCGAGTTTCGTGTCCCACGATGCGTGCGATCCCAGCCCGACGGGGAGGCCGATGGCCACCACCTCGACCACGCCCCCGAGCGTATCGCCCGCCGCCTTCGCCGCGTCGATGCGCGCGATCATTTCGCGCTCCGCCTCGGGATCAATACACCGCACCGGACTCTTGTCCGCGGCCGTATTCAACGGCGTGGGGAGCGAGGCGTGGAAGGCGGTGGTCACCCCGCCCAGCTCCACCACGTGCGAGCCGATCTCGACGCCGAGCTGCGCCAGGAGGGCGCGGCACACGGCGCCGCAGGCGACGCGCGCCGCTGTCTCTCTGGCGCTGGCGCGCTCGAGAATATCGCGCGCGTCGGCGCGGTCGAACTTGAGCGCGCCCGTGAGGTCGGCGTGGCCGGGGCGCGGGCGCGTGACGCGACGGCGCCGTTCTTCGCCGGGCGTCTCGGCCTCGGGCGCCATCACGTCCTGCCAGTGGGTCCAGTCGCGGTTCCACACCAGCATCGCGATCGGCGATCCGATGGTCTCGCCGGCGCGCACGCCCGACAACCACTCGATCTCGTCGGCCTCGATCTTCATGCGCGCCCCGCGGCCGTACCCCGCCATGCGGCGCTTCAGCTCGGCGTTGACCGTCGCGGCGCCGAGCGGCAGCCCCGCGGGGATGCCTTCGAGCACTCCCACGAGCCCGCGGCCGTGGCTCTCGCCGGCCGTGGTGAA
>DATFSB010000035.1:0-11947 GCA_035262825.1 Gemmatimonadales bacterium
TGGAGAATCGCCTTGCGCGCGGGAGCGGGGATGTCTTTCCACGGC
The DNA here is from genome assembly GCA_035262825.1 of Gemmatimonadales bacterium. GTDB lineage: Bacteria > Gemmatimonadota > Gemmatimonadetes > Gemmatimonadales > GWC2-71-9 > DASTHG01. The sequence continues at coordinate 46 of DATFSB010000035.1, forward strand.
GCATCGAGATCGAACTTGAACGCCTTGGCGAGCGTCGGGAGTACGACCTTGCGCAGGTACCCGGCCGGTTCGCCCCAGGGGAGAATCACTCCTTCGAGGATCGAGAGACTCGGGTCTCCCAGCACCAGGTCGGCGTTGACTTCGCGGCGTGTCCCGAGCCCCGAGCATTCGGGGCAGGCGCCGAACGGCGAGTTGAAGGAGAACTGCCGCGGCTCGAGCTCGGTGAGCGACAACCCGCACTTCGGACAGGCCCAGCGCTCGGAGAAGAGGACGGGCTTGGGCCCGCCGTTGCCGTGGCGCACGACTTCGACGACGCCTTCCGCCGCCTTGAGCGCGGTCTCGATCGAATCGGCGAGACGCGAGCGGTCGGCGGCGCGGACCGCGAGCCGGTCGACGACGACGGCGATGTCGTGGTTCTGTCTCCGGTTGAGCTTCGGAACCGCCGACAAATCGTGGACCTCGCCGTCGACGCGCACCCGCACGAACCCCTGCTTCTTCGCTCCCTCGAAGAGGTCGCGGAACTCTCCCTTGCGGCCGCGCACCAGCGGTGCCAGGACCTCGATTTTCGTTCCGTCGGGCCAGCCCAGCACTTGTTCGGTGATCTGCGAGGCGGTCTGCCGCTCGATCGGCGATTCGTCGTTGGGGCAGTGCGGCGTGCCGGTGCGAGCCCAGAGCAGGCGCAGGTAGTCGTAGATCTCCGTGATCGTGCCGACGGTTGACCGTGGATTGGCGCCGGCGGTCTTCTGCTCGATCGAGATCGCGGGCGAGAGCCCTTCGATCGCGTCGACGTCGGGCTTTTCCATCAATCCGAGAAACTGGCGCGCGTAGGCCGAGAGCGACTCGACGTAGCGTCGCTGGCCCTCTGCGTAGATGGTGTCGAAAGCGAGCGACGACTTCCCCGATCCCGACAGCCCGGTGATGACGGTCAGGGTGTTGCGGGGGATTTCGACGGTGATGTTCTTGAGGTTGTGTTCGCGCGCGCCGCGGACGATGAGAGCGTCGGACATAGCCTTGGAGCGTACTCAGGACGTGCCGCCGGGGTCAATGCTCCGGGTTCGGCGGCCGGGAGGCCTCGACGAGCGCGCGGAACCGCGGATCGTCGCGAATACCGTCGAACCAGGGGTCGCGCATGATCCTCCATTGGAACGCGCCCTGCGGCATCATCCGCCTCAAGGTCGCGATCGCGCCATCGGCGTCGCCGCTGATAGCCAGGGCGATGGACACGAAGTACGTCTCCTGCGACCCACCGGTGGTGAACATGCCGGCGACACGGGCGAGCCGCGCCCGCGCGGCGGTAGTGTCCCCGCTACGGAACTCAGCCGCCGCTAGCGCGGCTTCGGCCTCGATCGGGTAGTCGGCCGGCGCCAGACGCACGGCCGTTTGAGCGTCGCTCAACGCTCCCCCGACGTCCGATCGCGCCCGCCAGAATGAGCGGCGCGCGTAGGCCCAGGCGGCATCGGGAACGAACGCAATGGCGCTGTCGCACAACGTGCGCGCTTCGTTGTCTCGCCCATGGAGGTGGCGTGAGAACCCCAGCGTGACGAGCGTAATGGGACGCTCAGGCTCGAGTGCCAGCGCCCGCTGGTACATCGCCTCGGCCGCAGAATCCCGCCCACCCATGAGGAGCAAATACCCGTATTGGTGGTATGCCTCGGAGTTTCGAGGGTCCTTCGCAATCGCCCGTTGAAACGCCGCGTCCACTCCCTCGAGGGTCCGTGGATTGCGAAAGCTCAGGAGATAGCCGCGTGTCATCCACACGTCCGCGGCATTGGAATCGAGCGCCAACGCCCGGTCGGCGACGAAGAAAGCGCGCGCGAGGACGCTGTCCCATGTAAGCCCGGGGTATGTCCAGCCCCAATCGAGAAACAGACCGTAGCTGTACCCGATCCTGGCGAGAGCGGCGGTAAACGAGGAATCGAGGGCCACGGCTTTCTGGTACTGATCGATCGCGAAGCGGGCGTCGCTGGGAGTGCGCCGGGCGAGAAAGTAGTTCCCTCTCAGGTAATGGTCGTACGCTTCGGGATTGCGGGAAGGCCGCACCGTCAGGGAGCGGCGCTCGGAAGGGGCCAGTCGCCCCCCGACGCCTTCGGCGATCGCTTGCGCGATCTCCGCTTCGACGCCCATAAGATCTGTCGCAGGACGCTCGTAGCTCTGGCCCCAGACGCGTGTTCCCGACGCGGCACGCGTCAGTTCCACGGTGACGCGCAGCCGGCCCCCGCCCTGCTGCACGGTGCCGCTGACCAGGTGGAGCACATTGAGCGCCCGGGCCAGGGCGGCAGGGTCTTCGATCGGCTTACCGCGGTAGCGCTGCACCGCGGTGCGCGACTTCACCTGCAGCCGCTGGATCTCCCCCAGACGGGTGATCAACTCCTCGGTCAAACCGTCCGCGACGTAAGCGTCACTGGTATCGTGAGCGAGGTTGTCGAAGTACAGGACGGCGACGCTCGTCGCTGTAGGCCCTCGCGGAACCGTTCGACCGCACGGCGGAGGCGAGCCGTCGGGGCATTGTGCCGCCAATCGCTGCACGTATGCCGCCACCGTCAGCATGAGGAAGAGCGTTGCACGCGCGTGGGTCATGCGGCCACTCATCCCCCGTCTCTCTATTCCAGGGTCGCGAGGAACGCGCGGAAGCGGGCATCGTCTCGCACCGGCGCCCAGATCCAGTGTCGGCCAAACAACTGGGCAAAGAAGGCGTGCGGCCACCGCGGTAATTCGTGGCCCCAGCGGACCGCCCCTGCCACGTCACCCAGCTGTGCGTGAAGCCCTGAGAGCAAAGCGCACACCGAGAAGGCCAGCCCGCCGCACGCCTGTGTCAGGTTGCCCATCGCAGTACGCTCCAGTGCCGGGAGCTCAGCCAGCACCGCTGCCGTGTCGCCTCCCCGCAGCTGGAGGATCGCCGCCAGCACCCGCGCCCCCAGGGAGTCAAAACCAAAGGCTGTTGCGCGACCGGCCGCGACCCTTGCCTCAGCGACGCGGCCGAGATGGAGCAGCACGTCGGCCTGACGATAGTACAGGGGAGCGTTCGCCGAATCCACGGCGATGCCTTGAGCGAGAACGGTGAGCGCTTCCGCGGACTGCCCGGTGATGTCGAGCATTTGACCGAGACCGGCGTACGTATAGGCGTAATACGGATCGCGGGCGATTGCTTGCCGTTCAAAAACGATGGCACTATCGAGCTCGCCATTGGCGAGATAGCCCCAGGCCAGTTGATGGATCGCTTCCACGTTCCCCGAGTCGAGAGACACCGCCCGACGATGGAGCGCGAGCGCACGGCGCACATCGTTCGCGCGCATGGCCATGGCAGCCGAGAGCCACGACTCGGCAATGGACGAATCGAGGTGGACCGCTTGTTCGGCGGCCGAGACGGCTAGCGGTTGAAGGCTGTCAGACGCGATTCCGGTGACGCCCCACCCCCAGTCCCGTGCCAGGGAGAGCGTATGCGCAAGTCCTGCCCAGGCCCGCGCGAAGCGCGGGTCCAGGGCGATCGCCTCCCGGTATGCCGCGACGGCCGTCGCGGCCGCAGCGGCGGTGCGCCCGCGGATCGCCACCCGTCCACGGAGGTAGGCCTGGTACGCATCGGTGCTGGCGGATACGGGCGGCGGTGTGAGGCGCGCCCGCTCGCCGGTGCTGAGACGACCGAGAACCACCTGAGCGACTGCGACGGCAACCGAGTCTTCTACTGAGAAGATCTCATCGACTCGGCGCTCATAGGTCTGGCCCCACACGTTGAACCCGGCGGCATCGGTGATCGTCAGAACGATCCGCATCCCCTGGCCGGCCCGTCGGAGCGTACCGTCCAGCACATAGCGCACACCGAGCTCGCGCCCGACTCGGCGCGGATCGGTCGCATGGCGGCCGCGGTAGCCCAGCGACGCGTACCGGCTGGCGACGCGGAGACCGGACACCTGCGACAAGCGGGCGATGATCTCTTCTGTGAGACCGTCGGCAATGGCGGTATTGGCGGTGTCACCGGAAAGCTCCTGGAGGTACAGGACCGCAAGTGACCGCGCAGGTACCGGACGGGCCGCCGTCTGGCGGCACGGCGGAGAAGAGCCATCCGGGCACTGGCCCCGCAAGGGCACGCCCCAACCACATGCCGCGGCGACGAAGAGGCACGCCGCAACGTCTCGGCGCTGCATCAGTGGCATCGTTGCGGCTCGAGCGACTATTCCTCCACCGCCCCGAGCACCATCCGCCGCTCGACGTAGGCGTAATCCTTGGCGGCCTGCGGCTCCGGGAACGCGAGCGAGACCAACACACCCACTGCGAACGACAGGGGGATGGTGACGAGTGCGGGGTTTTTGAGCGGGAACCAGGCGGCGCCGTGTTTTAGGATGTCGACCTGGACGGTGGGCGAGAGATAGATCAGCAGCAACGTCGACACTGTGCCCGTCAGCATGCTGGCTACCGCGCCCGCGGTGCTGCAGCGGCGCCAGAACATCGAGAGCACGAGCGCCGGGAAGTTGGCGCTCGCGGCGATGGCGAACGCCAGCCCCACCATGAACGCCACGTTCTGTCCCTGGAAGCTGATCCCCAATAGCACCGCCACGATGCCGAGCAGGACCGTGGCGATCCGTGCGACTTTCAACTGTTCCTCGGGGCTCGCGTGTCCCTTGCGCACGACGCTGACCCACAGGTCGTGGGACAGCGCCGCGGCCCCGGAGAGGGTCAGCCCTGCCACCACCGCGAGGATGGTGGCGAACGCCACGGCGGCGATGAACCCCAGGAACGGAGTGCCGCCGAGGTGCTCGGCGAGCAGCGGCGCGGCCATGTTCCCGCCCGGCTCGACGCCCTTGATGACGTCGGGGCCCACCAGCACCATCGCCCCGAAGCCGAGCACGAACGTCATCAAGTAGAAGGCGCCGATCAGCCCCGTCGCCCAGAACACCGACCTCCGGGCGGCGACCGCATCGGGAACCGTGTAGAACCGCATCAGGATGTGCGGCAACCCCGCGGTTCCGAACATCAACGCCAGGCCGAGTGAGATCGTGTCGAGCGGCTTCGAAACGAGCTTCCCGGGCGCGAGCACGCCGTCTCCGAACTTCGCGGCCGCGGCGGCGAACAGCCGCGCCGGATTCATGCCGAATTGCGCCAGCACCAGGACCGCCAGCACCGCCGCGCCGCTGAGCAGCAGGACGGCTTTGACGATCTGCACCCACGTCGTAGCGATCATGCCGCCGAACAGCACGTAGGCGATCATCGCCACACCGACAATGGCGATCGCCACTTCGTAGCGAATCCCGAACATCAGCTTGATGAGCCCACCCGCCCCCACCATCTGCGCTATCAGATAGAGCGTTACCGTGGCGAGCGTCCCCAGCGCCGCGGCGAGGCGTACCGGTGCCTGCTGCAAACGCGTTGCGACGACGTCGGCGAAGGTGTAACGGCCGAGATTGCGCAGCGGCTCGGCGATCAGGAACAACACCACCGGCCATCCGACGAGCCAGCCGGTCGAGTAGATGAGGCCGTCGAAGCCGCTCGTCGACACCAGGCCGGCGATTCCCAGGAACGACGCCGCACTCATGTAGTCGCCCGCCAGGGCGAAGCCGTTCTGGCGTGGCCCGATGGTGCGCCCCGCCGCGTAGAAATGCTCGGTCGTTCGGGTGCGGCGCGCCGCCCAATAGGTGATGCCGAGCGTCGTCGCGATGAACAGGAAGAAGAAAGCCATGGCGACCCGATTGGGCTCGCCGATCTGCGTGGCGGGGGCCTGCGGCGCCTGGGCGACCTGGAAGAGAAGGGCGAGCACGCCTATTTCCGCAACCGGTGCAGCTCGGGGTCGTAGCGAGTGTTCGCCCAGCGGACGTACACCCAGGTCAGGAGCCAGGAGGCGACGATCACGAGCACGCCGAGCACAATCCCGAGCGTGAGACCGGGAGTGAGGTGCAGCGCGAGCAGCGGCTTATCGAACGCGATGAGGGCGACGAATCCGAAGTAGACGATCACCATGACGGCGGTGAGCGTCAGGGCGACCCGCCACCGGGTGGCGGCGAGGGCACGGAGTTGCAAGTCGGTGGTGGTCACGAGCCGCGCCAAGATAGGGTCAGTGAACGGCGCGCGCGAGCGTGTCGTGATGCGAGCTGATCAGGGTGCGGATAAGGACGGATCGCGTCGGCCGAGGCGTACCCCGCGTCCCGCGCGCATCAATACCGCAGCTGCCGATCCAGCTCGGCGTACCGGGGATCCGCCCGCAGCAGCGTCAACTCGTCGTCCACGCGCACCACACGCAACCAGATGGTCCGCTCGTCGAATGCACGGCGCAGCCACTCTATTCCATGCTCTACATCCCCCAGCGCGGCATACGCGCGCGCGAGCGCCAACGGGTTGTAATAGCCCATGCTCCGCGCAGCGATCATCGAGTCTACGGTGCTCCGTGCCAGGGCTGAGTCACCGCCCGCCAGCAACGCGCGCACATACGTCCCGGCGGACCAGCCACCATAGTAGCGCCAGCTTAAGAGCGGTCGGGCGGCGCGCCAATCACCCTTCGCGGCCAGGAGCAATCCACGAACCGCCTCGGCGTCGGCCGGCAGTGCGACCGTGCGGAGTCGGGGCACCAGCGCGGCGGCACTATCGAATCGACGTCCATAAACAAGAACGTTGGCGTACCAGACCCCGTTGAAGGACTCGAGCGAATCGAGTTGCCAGGCACGGCGCGCCTCGGTGACGCTCTCTTCGAACCGGCCCTCGGCAAGCAATGCCTGGCTCAACGTGTTGCGGGACTCCCCGTCGCGAGGCTCCAGCGCCACCGCGCGTTGAGCAAGCCGCTCCGATTCGCGAGCGTCCAGATCGAGCGCCAGGGCCGCGTTCGCCAGGATCGAGTACGCCACCGCTTGGGAGGAATCCCGGGCCAGCGCCGCGCTCGCGGCGGCACGTGCGCGACCGTAGCCTTCCCGCGGAGACACAAATCCATCCGCCAAGCCCACCCACGCATCCGCTTGCGCCGCGAAGGCTGCCGCAAACCCGGAGTCCCGCGCGATCGCACGGTCGAAATGAGCGATCGCGCTCCTGATCGACCCCTCATCGAACGACCCATTCAACACCGGGAGCCCACGCAGGTATTCCTCGTACGCCACCGGATCGGTCGTCAGGGCACGAGCCAACCGGGCACGTTCGTCCGGCAGAACCTGCCCCGTTACCGCCGTCGCCACTTCGAGGGCGATCTCAGACTCTACTTTGAGCAGGTCTCCGCTCGCGCGGTCGATCACGTCGCCCCACACGTGCGCGCGGGTGTCCGCGCGCACGAGGGCCAAACGCAGGCGCACTCGGCCACCGAGGCGCTGCACGCTGCCACTTATCAGGTACTGCACGTCGAGCGATCGACCGAGCGCCCGTGGGTCGCCCGTCGGCCGGCCCCGAAACCGCTGTACCTCGAACTGCGATTTCACGTTGAGCCGTTGCACTTGACCGAGCCGGATAATGATCTCCTCGGTGAGCCCGGCTGCGAGGTAGGCGTCGGCGGTGTCAGGCGACAGGTTGTCGAAGTAGAGCACGGCGACGCTGTTCGGAGGTGGGGTGCGCACCACCGGGCGGGCGCACGGAGGTGCCGAGCCGTCGGGGCATTGCCCCACCAACCGCAACGGGAATGCCGGCAGCAAGAGGAACGGAAGGAGTGTCACGCCCCGAGGGTGGCCCACACCGCCAAAATTAGGGGCAACCGGGACGGACCGCTTTCTCCCCGGCGTGGTAGTATGGAGCACGTCCCTCGGGGAATTCCCCCCACGAGGATTACATAGATGCAAACAACCGCCTCCAGCCCATCGCCCGTCACGTACGAGCTCGAGCCCCGCGCAGCTGCGCGCTCGCTCGTCGTCGTGTCCAACCGCCTCCCGTTCACCGCGGAGCGCAGCCGCGACGAGATCGTCTTCACCCGGTCTTCCGGTGGCCTCGTCGCCGCCCTCGACCCTGTCCTTGCCGCGCGCGGCGGCGTGTGGATCGGCTGGCCCGGGCTCGAGCAGGAGCCGGGGGAACCGGACAACGCCCTGGTGCCGCCGCCGGGCCCGCGCATCCGTTACCGCCCCGTCGCGTTGACGGCGCGCGAAATCACGGCCTACTACGGCGGCTTCTCCAATCGCACCATCTGGCCGCTCTTCCACTACTCCATCGGTCGCGCCCGGATCGACGCGCGCACCTGGGCAGCCTACGAGCAGGTCAATCAGCGCTTCGCGCGCGCCGTGGCGGACGAGAGCACCGACGACGACCAGGTCTGGATCCACGACTACCAGCTGGCCCGGGTGCCGCGCTTCCTGCGGCAGATGGCGCCAGGGCGGCGCAGCGCCTTCTTTCTGCATATCCCCTTCCCCGCCTACGACGTCTTCCGCATCCTGCCCTGGTCGCGCCAGCTGTTGCGCGGCATGCTGTCGGCGGATCTCATCGGCGTACACGTGGGCGGCTACGCGCAACATCTCCTCACCTGCGCCGAGCGGCTGCTCGGCTGCGACGTCGATCGCGCGGCGGAGACGGTGCACTTCGAGGGCCGCGAAGTGACGGTCCAGGCGCATCCGATCGGGATCGACCCCGCGCACATCGAGGGTCTGGCGCGGCTCGCGGGTCCACGGGTGCGCGGTCCCGACGACCCGGCGCAGCTGATCGGCGTCGATCGACTCGATTACACCAAGGGGATCCCGCAGCGCTTCCTCGCCATCGAGCGCTTTCTCGAGAGCCATCCCGAGTTCCAGGGCCGCTTCGTCTTCACCCAGCTGCTCGTCCCCTCGCGCGAGCAGGTGAAGGAATACCGCGACCTGAAACGCGAATTGGACGAGATCGTGGGACGGGTCAACGGCCGCTTTTCCGATACCGGCTGGTCGCCGATCCGCTACCTGGTGCGCAGCCTCTCACCGGCGGAGCTGGGGGCGTTGTACCGCCACGCCGATGTGGCCCTGGTGACGCCGCTGCGGGACGGCATGAACCTCGTCGCCAAGGAGTACGTCGCCGCCCAGGTCGACGACCCCGGTGTGCTGGTGCTCTCGGAGCTCGCCGGCGCGGCCGAAGAGCTGCAGGAGGCGCTGCTCGTCAACCCCTACGACGTCGACGCCGTGGCCGAAGCGTTGCACCGCTCGCTGACGATGGCGCCGGACGAGCGCGACGCACGCATGACCGCGCTGCGCGACCGGGTACGCGAGAACTCCGTCGAGGTGTGGGTCACGCGGTTCCTCCAGGCCGCGGAGACCGCCGCCAACCGCCCGCGCACCGTCGCCCCGCTCGACCGGCTGCGCCGCCGCCTGCAGCCGTGGCTCGCTTCCCGCCCGACGGTCGCGCTGTTCTTCGACTACGACGGCACGCTGACGCCGCTGCGCGACCGTCCCGAAGACGCCCGCCTCCCCGACGCCACGCGCCAGGCGCTCGAAACGGCGGCGCGCACGCCCAACCTCGATACGGTGATCGTGTCGGGGCGCGCCCTCGCGGACGTGAAGCGGCTGGTGGGCGTCGCCGGTTTGACCTACATCGGCAATCACGGCTTCGAGATCGAAGGGCCGGGCATTGCGTTCCGCCATCCCGAGATCTCCCGCTACGCAAGTGCGGTCGATCGCGCGACGCACGAGCTGGAGCGGCTGGGGATCCCCGGCGCCCAGGTCGAAAACAAGGGGGCAACGTTGTCCTATCACTTCCGGCTCGTCCCCGAAGCCGAGCGCAAGGCCGCGAGCCGCCGCGCCCGCGCCGTCATCCAGCGCCAGGGCCTGCGGCCCTTGCTCGGCCTCCAGGTCGTCGAAGGACGCCCACCGGTCCCCTGGGACAAGGGGCACGCGGTGCTGTACGTGCTGGTGCAGCGCCACGGCGCCGATTGGCCGGCGCACGTGCGGGCGCTCTACGTCGGCGACGATGCCACCGACGAGGACGCCTTCCGCTCGCTGCACGGGATGGGCCGCTCGATCTGTGTCGGCGCCGCGTGGGACCGCGCGACGCAGGCCGACTACGCCCTCCCCGACCCGGATGCGGTCAGCCAGCTGCTGCGCTGGCTCGCGGCGGGAGCGTTCGCCGGACGTACGCCGTGAGTCAGGCGCCGATCGACGACTATGGTGTGATCGGCGACCAGCATACCGCCGCCCTCGTCGGCCCCGACGGCGGCATCGACTGGTGCTGCGCGCCGCGGTTCGATTCGCCGAGCCTGTTCGGCGCCCTGCTGGATGACGTCCACGGCGGGACCTGTCGCATCGCCCCGCTCGGCGCGTCCACCACGGAGCAACGCTATCTCCCCGGCACCAACATCCTGGTGACGACGTTTCGGCTGGCGGCGGGCGGCGTCGTGGAGGTCACCGACCTGATGCCGATCGGGCCGGCGCGCCGCCACGGCACCGAGCTGCTGCGGCGCGTGCATTGCACCCGCGGCACCGCCGACGTCGGGATTGTGTTCGCGCCGCGGTTCGACTACGCGCAGCGATTGCCGCAGCTGCACCGCCGCGCCGTCGGCGTTCTGGCCACCGACGAAGACGACGACGTCGCCACGATCGCCTCGGCGCGGGAGGTCCCCTGGGAAGTCGTCGACGGGCGCGCCGAAGCGAAGATCTCGCTCGGGACCGGAGACCAGACCTGGTTCGTCGTCCGCTTCGACGACGACGACGTGCACCCGGTCGACGTGTATCGTCCGCAGGAAAAGCTCGATGCGACCGCCCGCTGGTGGGACGAGTGGTCGGCGCAGCTGAAGTATGAGGGGCCCTACCGCCATGCGGTCGAGCGCAGCGCGCTCGCGCTGAAACTGTGTTGCTACGAGCCGACCGGCGCGATCGTCGCCGCCCCGACCACGTCGCTCCCCGGCGGCGTGGGCGGGGGCCGCAACTGGGACTACCGCTACACCTGGCTGCGCGATTCTGCGTTCGTGGTCGACGCCCTCGAGCGGCTGGGATACGACTCCGAAGCGAACGCGTTCGTGCAGTTCCTCAAGCGCACGTCGCGCAAAGCCAGTCCCCGGCACCTGCAGATCATGTTCGGCGTCGATGGCCGCCGCGATCTCCCCGAGCACATGCTCGACCATCTCGCGGGATATCGCGACAATCGCCCGGTGCGCATCGGCAACGGCGCTGTGGGACAGTTCCAGCTCGACGTCTACGGCGAGCTGCTCGAGACGGCGAATATCTGGCGCCGCCACCATCCCGTGAGTGAAGGGGCGTGGCGCGTGTTCCGCCAGCTGGTCGACTGGACCGCCGACCACTGGCGCGAGCCCGACCACAGCATCTGGGAGCCGCGCCTCGAGCCGAAGCACTACGTCTTCAGCAAGGTGATGGCATGGGTCGCCCTCGAGCGCGGGGCGCGCATCGCCACCGACCTGCAGCTTCCGGGGGACGCGGATCGCTGGCGCAAGGAAGCCGCCACGATCCACGCCGAAGTGCTGGACAAAGGCTGGGATCGCGAGCGCCAGACCTTCGTGCAGGCCTACGGCGAACCCCACCTCGACGCCTCGGCCCTGGTCATCCCCAAGGTGCGGTTCCTGTCGCGCAAGGACCCCAGGGTCAAATCGACGCTCGCCGCCGTCCGGCGTGAGCTGGCAACCAGCTGCGAAGAGCTGATCTACCGCTATCGCTCCGCCGACGGACTCGAAGGGAAGGAGGGATCCTTCGTCATCTGCAGCTGCTGGGTGGTCGGCAGCCTCGCCATGACGGGGGAGCATGCGGAGGGAGAGCGGCTATTCCGGCTCCTCCTCAAGCGCGGCGGGTCGCTGGGACTGTTCGCTGAAGAGATCGACCCATCCACCGGTGAGCACCTAGGCAATTACCCTCAGGCCCTTTCCCACGCCGCGCTGATCCAAACGGCCTACCTCCTGGAACGTTTACGCCCCACCGCAAGTAAAGGTGTGGCGGCTTCTCAACAAGCCTTGCCCAACTCTTGAGGGGACGCTACGTTAGCTGCCCCTGAAAATGGACCGTCAGGCGCTGGTCGCGATCACGACGCTCGGCACTGAATCCGACGCGCGTGC
>DATFSB010000036.1:0-25532 GCA_035262825.1 Gemmatimonadales bacterium
CCGCAGACCATCCGCTGGAGCTACACCACGCTGCGGCTCGGCCTCTTGTTTCAGGACCTCACCGGCTTCGGCCGCTTCGAGATGACTCCGGGCTCGCGAGCGGACTACCAGCAGGTGCTCGCCCGCATCCGCCGCAATCAGTGATCCGCCGGGTCTTCGTCGCGCTGTCCAGCGCCTGCTGGCCGCTGCTCCTGACGGGACAAACCTTCGTCAATCCGTCGCAACGCGCCGAGTCGCTGTGGCTGTCGGGCCGACCCTGGCACGCCGCCGAGACGTTGCTCGACGCCGCGGCCCGGGCGCCGCGCCAGGATCCTGCGTTCATCGTGCAAGGGGCGCGCGCCGAGCTGGAGGCGCGTCGCTACGATCGCGCGCGCAGCCTGTTGATCGGACAACCCTGGCTGCAGGACTACGGCCACGGGCAGGCGCTGGCGCTGCTCGGCGAAGCGGAATGGCGGCTGGGACAGTTCGAGCTCGCCGCCGCGCATTTCGTCACCGCGCGCGAGCGGGCCGGCGACAAGGGAGCCGCTGCGGCGCTGCTCGCCGTGCACGCGGCGCTCGCGTTCGAGGCGGCGCAGCTTCCCGACAGCTCGGCCCGCTACTACGCCGTCGCGCGCAGCGGGACGCTCGGCTCGATCGACGGCTGGCTGCGGCTGCGGGCGGCGCGGGTGCAGCGCGATACCGCAGCCGCCTGGCGTCTCCTGGTCGGCGCGCCGCCCACCGCAGCGCGTGAAGCCGCAGCGGCGCGGGCGGCGGTGCTGCTGCTCGCCGGCGACACGAGCGCCGCACGGACGGCGTTTCACGAAGCGGGCAAGGCGCTCGTGGCGGCGCAGCTGGCCCTCGCTGCGGGCGACAGCGCGGCGGCGCGCAGCGAGCTCTATCAACTCTTTGCCCGCGCCCCGAAGTCCGACGACGCGGCGGCCGGCGTCCCGCTCGCCCATGGGCCCCTGCCACCTCGCGTTCCCGCCGAACGGGTCGCCCTGGCGCGTGTGGTGCGCGGGCACGGCGATCCCGACGAGGCGCGCCGGCTCGTCGCCCGTGCACTGGTCGACGGTGATTCGAGCGGCGAGACGCTGCTGCTCGCGGGAGAGCTGTACACCGGCGCGGGCCGATACGTCGACGCCGCCGCCGCCTACCAGGCAGCCGCCCGCGATAGCGGCGCCGCCGCCGTCGCCCTGTATCGCCGCGGGCGCGTGCTGGTCCGCCTGGGAGACCCGGGGGCGCCGCAGGCGCTGGTGGCGTTCGCCGACCGTTATCCCGCGGATACCGCGTCGCCCACCGCCCTCTATCTCGTCGGCGACTATCTCCTCGACCACCGCGACTCGAGCGGCGGTCAGCGCTGGCTCGGCGAGCTGTTGCGGCGCTACCCGTCCGACTCCCGGTCCTCGCTGGCGCGCTTTCGCCTTGCCGCGATCGCCCTGCACGCCGGCGCGGTGGACAGCGCCGTGCAGCTGTACGGCGCCGAAGTCGGGGTGGGCGGCGTGCAGCGCACTGCCGCGCGCTACTGGATGGGGCGGATCGCGCAACAGCGCGGCGATTCGGGCGTCGCCGACTCGCTGTGGCGGCTCCTGGCTCGCGAGGATTCGCTCGGCTACTACGGCGTCCGCGCCCGCACGGTCGCCGGCCTGGCGCCCTTGAAGATCACCGCCGACGACTCTCGACCCACGCCCGGCGCCGATTCGGGACTCGCACGCATCGATACGCTGCTGCTCGCCGGTCTCGACACCGAGGCGGATCTGGAAGTGCGCGCGCTGAGCGGCCGCGGGTTCCCCGCGCTCGACGACCTGCTCGCCTGGAGCGTTGGGCTGTCGTCCCGCGGCTGGGGCTCGGTCGGCGTGCGGTTGGGGTGGACGGCGGCGCAGCGGGCGGGCAACGATCCCAGAGTGCTGCGGGCGATCTGGCCGTTGCCGCGCCGCGGGGCGATCGAAGCCGAGGCCCGGGAGTTCGGCGTCGACCCGATGTTGTTCGCCGGGCTCGTGCGGCAGGAGAGCACCTTCGATCTCGAGGCGCTGTCGCGCGCCGGCGCGCGCGGCCTCGCCCAGCTGATGCCGATGACCGCGGCCCAGGCCGCGCGCGGGCTCGACGTCACGTTCTATCCCGAATGGCTCACCGTGCCGGACCTGAATCTCCATCTCGGGGCGTCGCACCTCGGCATGCTGTTGCGCCGCTATCACGGGCGGGTGGAGGTCGCGATCGCCGCCTACAACGCGGGCCCGGTGCCGGTCGACCGCTGGCTCGCCCGGCCCGGCGCTGAGGATCCCGATCAATTCATCGAGCAGATTCCGTATCCCGAGACGCGCGCCTACGTGCGATCGGTGCTCCGCAACCGCGCCATCTATCGGGCGCTGTACGGGCCGGCAAGTAATTGATCCGGAGCCGCCCGTCCAAGCCGTTTCGCTTCGCTTGACAACCCGCTGAACACGCTGCCTCTTCAATGCCGCTCGTCCGTTGGCTTCGGGCGAGGGGGCCAGCCGATGTTCGTGTCGAGACTTCGCAGGAGGGCGGATCGCCATGGCACGCGGAAAGGTGAAGTGGTTCAACGACGCGAAGGGGTATGGTTTCATCGAGCAGGAGGGTGGTGAAGACGTGTTCGTCCACTTCTCGGCGATACAGATGGATGGCTTCAAGACGCTCGCCGAGGGCCAGGCGGTCGAGTTCGAGGTCAAGACCGGCGACAAGGGACTGCACGCGGCCAACGTGATGCGGGTCTAAACCGCCGCACGCCCGAACGCGGCGCCCCGCCGGATGCCCTCCGGCGGGGCGCGACTGTTTCGGGAGTTATCTTCCCCGCCCATGTCGCAGTCCCCGCCGCAGCGCCTCTTCCTCGTCGACGGCTACGCCCTGATCTACCGGGCCTTCTTCGCGATGATCGCCCGGCCGCTCACGACCAAGAGCGGCGAGAACACGTCGGCCGCGTGGGGCGTCACCAACTTCCTGCTGCGGCTGCGCGAAAAGCATCACCCCGACTACCTCGGGTGGGTGCTCGATCGCGGCGAGTCGTTCCGGCATCGCGAGTATCCCGATTACAAGGCGACGCGTGAGAAGCTCGGGGCGGAGCTGCAGCAGGACTTCGACCGCTCGCTCGAGCGAATCGCCGAGCTGCTCGCGGCCTTCCGGGTGCCGGTGCTCGCCGTCGAAGGATACGAGGCCGACGACGTGATCGGCACGCTCGCACCGGCCGGCGTCGCTCAGGGGTTGCAGTCGGTGATCGTATCGGGGGACAAGGACTTCTATCAACTCATCGCGCCCGGTATCGCGCTGCTCAACCCGGGTCGCGGCGGTCCCGGGGCGGTGGAAGAGCAGTGGGTGGACGAGTCGAACGCGGCGGAACGGTTCGGGGTCCCCCCGCAGCAGATCGTCGACTACTTCGCGCTCGTCGGCGACAGCTCGGACAACGTCCCCGGTGTGAAGGGGATCGGCGACAAGACGGCGGTCGAGCTGCTCACGAAATACGGCACGCTCGACACGATTCTCGCCCGCGCCCCGGAGATCCCGGGGAAGCGGGCGCGCGAAGCGCTGCTGGCCCACGCGGCGGAGGCGGTGCTGTCGCGCGACCTCGTCACGATCCGCCGCGACGTGCCGATCGCCCTGGAGCTCGATCGCCTGGTCGTTTCCGCTCCCGATCGGGACGAGCTGGAGCGGCTGTTCATCGAGCTGGAATTCCGCACCCTCATTCCCAAGCTCGACCTTCCCGAGCTGAGCGGCGCCGCTCCCGCGGCGCTGCCCGCCGCGGCGGAGGCACCGAGCGCTGCGCCCGCCGCCATCGTGGCGGACGCGGGGGAGCTCGAGCGCGTAATCGCGGCGTGCCGTCGCGCGCCGCTCGTAGCACTCGACACCGTGACGTCGTCACCGGATCCGCTGCGCGGCGAGCTCGTCGGATTGGCCCTCGCGGTCGGGCCCGACGCCTCCTGGTATCTCCCCTTCGCGCATGTCGCCCCCGAGGGGCTGCTCGCGGGGAGCGCAGCGCCGAGCAACCTGCCGGCGCTCGGGAGCGAGTCGCTGGCGGGGATCCGCGGTCTGCTCGCCGATGCGGGCGTGTCGAAGGCCGGCCACAACGCGAAACGGGACTGGCTGGTGCTGCGCCGGGCGGGTATCGCGCTCGCGGGCGTCTCCTACGATTCAATGCTGGCGGCCTTCGTGATCGATCCGGGGCGGCGCTCATTCGCCCTCGATGAGCTGGCGCGCGACCGGCTCGGTGTCCGCCTCAAGACGCGCGACGATCTCATCGGTCGAGGGAAAACCCAGCGCGCGGTCGCCGAGGTCGCGGTTGCGGAGGCGGCGCGCGCCGCGTGCGACAACGCCGAGGCCGTGCTGCGGCTGCGCGGGGCATTCGCGTCCGAGCTCGAGGATCATGCCCTGCAGCCGCTGCTCGACAGGGTCGAGCTGCCGCTCGTCGGCGTGCTCACCGACATGGAGTGGGCGGGGGTGCTGGTGGACCGCGCGCTCCTGGCCGAGCTGTCGCGCGGCTTCACCGCGGAGCTGGTGACGATCGAGCGCCAGCTGCATACGGCGGCGGGCGCCGAATTCAACCTCAACTCGACCCCGCAGCTGCGCACGCTGTTGTTCGAGAAGCTGCAGCTGCCCGTCCTCAAGAAGACGAAGACCGGCCCATCGACCGATTACGACGTGCTCGAGGAGCTCGCCGGGATGGGTCACGATGTCCCGAAGCTGCTCATCGCCTATCGCGAGCTGTCGAAGCTGAAGTCGACGTACGTCGACGCGCTGCCGGGCTATATCCACGCCGAGACGGGCCGCATCCACACCAGCTTCAACCAGGTCGGAGCGGCGACGGGTCGGCTGTCGTCCTCCGATCCCAATCTCCAGAACATTCCCGTCCGCACCGAGCGCGGGGAGTCGATTCGCCGCGCGTTCATCGCGCCGGCCGGGTTCCGCCTCCTCGTGGCGGACTACTCGCAGATCGAGCTGCGGCTGTTGGCGCATTTCTCCGAGGACCCGGCGTTCGTGCGGGCGTTCGAGCAGGGGGGCGACATCCACCGCCAGACGGCGGCCGTGATCTTCGGGGTGCCGCAGGACCAGGTGACGACCGAGATGCGGGCCCAGGCGAAGACCATCAATTTCGCGACCATCTACGGCCAGGGGCCGGTCGCCCTGGCCCGCCAGCTGGGGATTACGCTCGAGGATGCCAAGGCCTTCATCAAGCAGTATTTCGAGCGGTTCGCCGGCGTGCGTGCCTGGCTCGACCGCACCATCGCGCAGGCGCGCGAGAAGGGATACGTTGAGACGCTGTTTGCGCGGCGACGCTACATCCCGGAGCTGAAGGACCGCAACTTCAATATCCGCGCCTTCGGGGAGCGCACGGCCACCAACTCACCGCTGCAGGGATCGGCCGCGGATCTGATCAAGGTGGCGATGATCGGGATTCACGCTGCGTTGCCGCAAGCGGCGGCCGGCAGCCGGATGCTTTTGCAGGTGCACGACGAGCTGGTATTCGAGGTCCCTGAGAATCAGGAATTCTCCGCCAAGGAAGTGGTAAAACGCCACATGGAGGGGGCGGCCAGTTTGCGCGTCCCGCTCGTCGTAAGTGTCGGTGCTGGAATGAATTGGGTGGATGCCAAGGGTTGAGCACAGGTCTTGCTTCTGCAGCGGTCTGGCATTCGTCCCTTGTCCGTGCCCGGGGGGGTTCTGACGTGAAGTCGGCGAAGGGGTTCACACTCATCGAGCTGCTCATCGTGGTGGTGATCATCGGGATCATCGCGTCGATCGCGATCCCGAAGTTCGCCAACACGAAGGAGAAGGCATATCTGGCGTCGATGAAGTCGGACTTGCGCAACCTCGCGACCGCCGAAGAGTCATACTTGTTCGACAGCCTGACCTACACCACGAACCTGGCTGCCATGAACGGGTGGGCCCCGTCGACGGGGGTTACGATCGTCGTCAACACCGCGACGGGAGGCGGTTGGGCGGCGACGGCGTCGAGCAGCCAATCCACCCACAAGTGCTATCTCTTTTACGGCAGCGCCGGGCCGATCGGGTCGGCGACCATCGAGGGCCACATCAACTGCAGTTAGAGCGACCCTGGAGAGAATTCTCACGCCGCCGCGAGGGGATGTGTTTCGCCCTCGACGGCGGCGTTTGGCTGCATCGCTGGCGCATCCGGGATGAGCCGATGGCCCACCTGGTGAGCGCCGACAAGGAGCGACTGCTCGCCGTGGGCCGGATGCTGGGCTACACCCCCGCCTGGTTGCAGTACAAGCCCCTCAAGGATCCGCGCACCGGCGCGCGCGTCGAGGCGTGGCACTGGGACGTGCTCGGCACGCGCCTCAAGCTGCTCGACCCTCCCCGCTAGGGCTCGGCGCGCGGCGCGCGTACCCCCGGCCACCAGTTCCAGCGCCCGGCGATGTGCATGATCGCGGGGACGAGGATCATGCGGATCAACGTGGCGTCGAGCAGCACCGCGACCGCCAGGCCGAACCCCATGAACTGCACCGCCAGCACGCGGGCGAACGCGAACGTCCCGAACACCAGGATCATGATCGCGGCGGCGAACGTGATCGTCGACGCCGTCATGGAGAGTCCCTCCATCGTCGCGTGATCGTTGCGTCCAGTCTTGTCGAAGACCTCCTTCACCCGCGTCAGCAGGAACACTTCGTAGTCCATCGACAGGCCAAACACCGTCGCGAATACCAGTACCGGAACAACCACGAAGATCGCCTCCGTCGGGCCCTCGAGACCGAACATCCGGGCGCCGTAGCCGTGCTGGAACACCAGCACCGTGACGCCGAACGCCGCGCCCACGGACAGGCAATTGAGCAGTACCGCCTTGAGGGGGACGAGGAGCGAGCGGAACGCGACGAGCAGCATGAGCGCGGTGGTGCCGAGCACCAGCAGCACGACGGTGGGGAAGCGGGACAGGAGGTCATCCTGGAGGTCGACGCTCGAGGCGGCGAATCCCCCGACCAGCAGCTGGGCCCCGGTGAGCCCGCGCACGCCGCGGCCGGCGACGGCGCGGGCGTGGCGCGCGAGCGCCATCATGCCGGTGAGCGACACGCTGTCGGCGGGCGAGAGGTCGATCAGAGTCGTGCGATTGTCGTCGCTCAGGTACGCATCGAAGAACTTGGGGTAGCGCGACCGCACGCCTGCCGGATCGCTGTAAAACACCGCGAGCTGAAACGACGACATCCCCGGTTTCAACGACGCGATGCCGCGAACCTGCTTGACCCGGGGGTCGCGGCGCAGCGAGTCGGTGAACGCCTTGAGGCCGAAGAGCCAGGGGCCCCGCAAGGCGGAGGCACCGGGCGGCAGCCGCACGACGACGCGAGTCGGCAGCAGCAACCCGTTGGCCCCCATGGTGCGCAGCATCGTGAGGCCCTGGCTCGATTCCGAACCGGGTGGGAACCAGTTCGTCGCGGGCAGCCCGATGCGGATTTGCGTGAGCGGCAGCATCAACAGCGCTACGACGCCGAGGCCGAAGGCGATCGCCCGCCACGGCCGGTGGCCCAGCCAGCGGGCCCAGCGCTCCCACCCGCTGGGGGCGTGAATCCGCGCCAGCGGGCGGGCCAGCCAGCGCGGACGGTCGATGTCGCGTCCCAGCAGCGTGAGGGTGGCGGGGAGGAAGGTGGTCGCGAGCAGCACGGCGGTGGCCACGACGACGAGTCCCCCGATGCCGACCGAGCGGGTCTCGATCAGCGGCGTGGTGACGAGCGCGGCGAACCCGACCACCACAATGAGCCCCGACGTCACCACCGCCGAGCCGGCCGTGCGAATGGTGCGGATCGCGGCGTCCACCGGTGAGAGCCCGCGGTTCAGCTCCTCGCGAAAGCGCGTGACGATGAGCAGGGAGTAGTCGATTCCCACACCCAGCCCGACCATGGTCGTGATGTTGAGCACGAAAACGGACATCGTCCAGAAATGGGCCAGCTCGGTCAACAGGCCGAGGGCGATGGTGATCGCCAGCAATCCCACCATGATCGGGAGCGTCGCCGCGACGAGGGCACCGAACGCGAGCACCAGGACGAGCAGCGTGAGCGGCAGCACTTTGCGCTCGCCCTGCTCGGTGTCCTCGGCGCTGATCGCCCGTACGTCGTGGTCCAGCGCCGGGCTCCCTGTCACTTTCACGTCGAATCCGTCGGCGGCCGGGAGGCGGCGCAGCGTCGCCTGCAGGCTGGAGCGCAGCTCGGGGATGAAGTCGCGCAGCTCGCCGGGACGCTGACGCGCCAGCGCCGCCAGCAGGAAGGTGGTGTGGTGGTCGGGGCTGACGAAGGTCGATTCCGTGACGGTGCGGGTCGAAACGACCTGGCGAACGTAGGACTCGTGTTCCGCGGCGGCGGTGAGGGAGTCGAGCACCGCAACGAAACGGTCGTCGCGATCGGGCACCGGTCCGTGCACGACGATCGCGACGTATTCGGCAAAGGGGTTGGGGAAGGCGGAGTCGATCAGGTCCGAGGCGCGGGTCGATTCGGTCGCCCGCTCGGGGCCGCCGCGCACCGCCAGGACCCTCTGCACGTGCGCGGCGCGCGGCACGAGGAGCGCGGCCAGCGCCACCCATGACGCGATCACCACCCAGCGATACCGGATAACCAGGCGGGCGGGGAGGGCGATCACTCAGCGTCCAACCATATGCAGGCCACAATCATAGGCCGCGGGTTGGGGCAAAGCTAGCGGCGCTCCGCAGCGGTTTGACATATTGCCATCCATGGAAGAACGGCAACGATCCGGTCTCATCGGCGTCATCATCGTCGGGCTGCTGCTCGCCGTCGGGTGGGACATGATCCGGCGCATGATGCCTCATGCGACGCAGCCTTCGGCGCCGGCGCACGTCGACACGACACCAGCAGAACCGGATGCGCCACCGCCGACGCGCGCCACCGTCGGGACGGGGATGCCCAGCGCCGACACGTCGGGGCCCGGTATCCTCGAGCAGGCCGCCCGGGCGGATATCCGCCGCCGCATCCGGGACAGCTATCCGCTCACCTATCTGCGCGACGTCGTGGGAGAGTCGAGCGATTCGATGTTGCACCGCTGGGACGACCGGGCGGTGCGACCGATCCGGGTGTTCCTCGCCAGCGACACGATCGCGAATTTCCGGCCGGTGTTTCTGGACGCGATTCGCGCGGCGTTCAACCGCTGGGGGGACCTCAACCTCCCGCTGCGGTTCGATCTCAGCGCGGATTCGAGCAACGCCGAGGTGCATTTCCTCTGGCGGGTGATGTTCCCGATCGACCGCACCGGCGAGACGGATCTGGAATGGGACCGCGAGGGACACCTGCAGACGGCGATCGTCACGATTTCCACCTTCGATCCGCACGGACGCCCGCTCGGCCCCGATGACGTGCGGGTCGTGGCGCTGCACGAGATCGGACACCTCATCGGGCTCGACCACTCACCCGACTCGACTGATCTCATGTTCGCCAAGGCGGTGGTCCGCGATCTGTCGCAGCGCGACGTCCGCACGGCCCAGCTGCTCTATCAGCTCGCGCCGGGTAGTCTGCGCTAGCAAGCCACGTCGCATGCCGCACCGCTCGATCGTTTCGTTGCTGCACCACACCGCCCCCGACGGGGGCGCCGCCAGTCTCGCCCAGCAGCTGGATGCGCGTGTCCGTCCCGGAACGCTGGTCGAGACCGTCGCGGAGGGAGCGGTGCGGTGCTTCGCCTGCGGCCACCGCTGCCTCGTGAAGCCGGGGCGCCGCGGCATCTGCAAAGTCCGGTTCAATCGCGACGGGACACTGTACGTCCCAGCCGGCTACGTTGCCGCGCTGCAGTGCGATCCGACGGAAAAGAAGCCGTTCTTCCACTGCCTCCCCGGGAGCGACACGCTCACCTTCGGGATGCTGGGGTGCGATTTCCACTGCGGGTACTGCCAGAACTGGCTCACCTCCCAGGCGCTGCGGGATCAGACGGCCGGCGTTGAGCCGACCGATATCAGCCCCGAGGAGCTGGTCGGGCTGGCCCGGCGCCAGGGCGCCCGCCTCGTCGGGTCCTCCTACAACGAGCCGCTGATCACCGCGGAGTGGGCCGTGGAGGTGTTTCGTGCGGCGCGGGCCGCCGGTCTGCGCACCGCCTTCATCTCGAACGGCAACTGCACGCCACAGGTGCTCGATTTCATCCGACCCTGGACCGATTGCTACAAGATCGATCTCAAGGCGATGGACGACCGGCGCTATCGCGAGTTGGGCGGCGTGCTGCAACATGTCCTCGACGCGATCCGGCTCGTCTACGAGCGGGGCTTCTGGATCGAGATCGTGACGCTGGTGGTACCGGGGTTCAACGATGACGACGACCAGCTGGGGCGCGCCGCGGAGTTCATCGCCCGCGTGTCCCCCGAGATCCCGTGGCACGTGACGGCGTTCCATCAGGATTACAAGATGACCGAGCCCGACAACACACCGGCGCGGACGCTGGTGCATGCCTGCGAGATCGGCGCCCAGGCCGGGCTGCGATTCGTCTACGCCGGAAACCTGCCGGGCCGCGTGGGCCGCTGGGAGCACACCTGGTGTCCTGACTGCGGCGAGCGGCTGATCGAGCGCTCGGGCTACGTGATCCAAGAGCAGCGCGTCGGCGCGGACGGGAGCTGTCCCACGTGTGGGCGCCGCATCCCCGGGATCTGGTGTTAGGCGGGCTGTTCCAATCGGCGTTGGCGATCGCCGCCGCCGCCCGGTTCGATGCGGCGACGTTCGATCCCGTGGTGCTGGACGGCATCCGGGTGGGCGCCTACCCCGGCGCGGCCCTCGCCGTCGGCACGGCCGATTCGATTCTCTATATCAAGGGATACGGCCACCTCACCTGGTCCGCGGCCAGCCCGGCGGTCGATCCCGAGCGGACTCTCTACGACCTCGCCTCGGTGACCAAGGTAGTGGCGACCACCGCCGCGCTGATGGTGCTCGTCGATCGCGGGCGCGTACGGCTCGACGCGCCGGTCGCGACCTACGTCCCCGAATTCAACGGCGCCGGCACGAGCGCCATTACCGTGCGGCAGCTGTTGACGCACACGTCGGGGCTGCGAGCCGATCTGACGGTCGACACGATTCGCGGCGCCCGCGACGCTGCGGCGCTGCTCGGCGTGGTGTACGCCGAAACCCCGCGGATCCCGGTCGGCAGCCGCGTCGTCTATAGCGACGTGAACGCCGTGCTGCTGGGCGAGGTGGTGCGGCGTGCGAGTGGCGTGCCGCTCGACAGCTTCGTTGCGCACGAGGTCTTCACACCGGTGGGGATGACGCAGACCGGTTTCCATCCGGCGCGCGCGGTGCTGTCCCGGACGGCGCCGACGGGAGTGTGGCGCGGGCACCCCGTCGCCGGCGTGGTCAACGATCCCACCGCCGCGAAGCTCGGCGGGATGTCGGGCAACGCCGGTGTGTTCAGCACGGCGAGGGACGTCGCACGTTTCGCGCAATTCATGCTGCGGCGGGGCATGAACGCCAGCGGCGCGCGCATCGTGCGCGCGGCGACGGTCGACACATTCATTACGCGGGCGGCGTGGTTCGGAGGGAAGAGCGAAGCGCGGGCCTTGGGGTGGCAGGCGGTGCCCACGGGGGAGGAGGTGTCGAGCGCCGGCACCCGCTTCGGGGTACACAGCTTCGGACACACCGGGTGGACGGGTACGTCGCTATGGGTCGATCCCGATCGCGGTGTCTTCGTGGTGTTGCTCACCAATCGCGCATACCAGCCGCGCACGCGCAAACCGTTCACGACGCTGAAGCGAGTGCGCGGCCGGCTCGCCGATCTCGCTGCGGAGGCGAGTAGTGGCCGGCGCTGAGGGGCGGCTGCCGACGCTGATCTACGACGGCGAGTGCGGCATGTGCCGCGAGGCGGTGCAGCAGCTCGAGCGTTGGGACCGGGAACATCGCCTGCGCTATGTGCCGTTTCAGGACGAGAACGCCGTGTCGCGCTTCGGTATCGCGCTGCCGGCGCTCGCGGCGGCGATGCACCTGGTGCTTCCCGATGGCCGGGTGTTCGCCGGCGCCGACGCGGTCCCCGAGCTTGGCAAGCTGCTGCCGGGGAAACGCTGGTGGGCGTGGGGATTCGCCGTCCCCGGCGTGCGGCCGGTGGCGCGACGTGTATACCGGCGCATCGCCGAGCGACGGCGCTGTGCGGTACGGGGGCTCCCGGGTACGGGCAGCGCCCCATAGGTTGGCGTAGGAGGAGGCTGTGGTGACGACGGAAACGACATTGTCGGATGCGGTGTGGACGGCGCTTCGGGGCGTCAAGGATCCGGAGCTGAATCTCAACATCATCGATCTCGGGCTGGTCTATGAGGTCGACGTCGAGGACGGCAACGTCCACATCCGCATGACGCTGACCTCTCCCGGCTGTCCCGCGGGCCCGCAGATCATGAACGACATCCACAAGACGCTGCGCCCGATGGAGGGCGTGAAGGACGTCGATATCGAGATCGTGTGGGAGCCGTATTGGACGCCGGAAAAGATCGAGCCCAAGATCCGGGCGATGCTCGGCTTCTAGCCGGCTAGAGCGCCGCGAGCAGGGCGGTCCCCAGCACTTCTACCTGCCAGTTCCGCACGTCCTCGATGCGTCCGAGCGCCGCCAGGTCCGCCGGGCGCCGCCGCGCAATCGCCTCCAGCGTCGACTTGCCGCACAACACGCCGGGATCGAGCCCGAGCTGCTGCGCGACGCTGTTGCGCGCGACCTTGAGCCGTTCCACCCGACCATCGAGATCCGGATCATGCGGCGCCCGCGGGCCACGCTCGCGCGTGGGGAGGTCCCGTTCAGCGAGCGCGAGCGCCCGCGCAACGGCCGCGACAAGCGCCGCACCGTGGCGGCGCGCCAGACTGGCGGGCAGGTCCTTGATCGTCGCCAGGTCGTCGGGGGAGCGGGGCAGCGCCCGGCTCACACCGAGCAGCGCCTCGTTGCTGATGACCCGGAACAGCGCGGTGTCACGCTCGGCGGCCACGCCTTCCCGCCAGGCGACCAGCTCGCGCAAGGCGGCAAACGACCGGGGCGGCAGGGTCTTGGCGCCTTTGATGCGCTGATACGCCTGGCCGTTGTCCACCGGACCTGTCCAGCGCAGATCCTCGAGATGGCGAAACTCTTCCTCGGCCCAAGCGAGGCGTCCCAGGGCGGTGAGCCGCTCCCGCATGGCGTCCCGCAGCGGCGGCAGGTGGCGGGTGTCGTCGGCGGCGTAGGCGAGCATGGCAGGCGTGAGCGGGCGCTGCGACCAGTCGGCGCGTTGATGCGCCTTGGTGAGACGCACCCCGAGGTACTTCTCGAGCAGGGCGGCGAGACCGATGGACGGCTCCCCAGCCAGCTGGGCCGCGATGCGCGTGTCGAAGAGGTGCCGCGCGCGGAAGCCGTAGTCGCGATCGAGGGTGCGCAGATCGTAATCGGCGTCATGGAACACCTTCTCGACTGTGGCGTCGCCGAGCAGCGACCCGAACGGACTGAAATCGGTGATGGGGAGGGGATCGATGACGCTGGTGGCGCGGCGGGTGGACAGCTGCACGAGGTACACCCGGTCCTTGTAGCGATGGAAGCTCGCCGCCTCGGTGTCGGCGGCGACGAGCGGCTCGCCGCGCGCGGCGGCGATCACCTCGGCGAGCGCCGCCGCGGTCTCAACGTAGCGGTAGTCGGTCACTCGTTCGGCTTGCCGACCAGCTCGAGGCCGGACGCGATCTCCTCCAATGCCTTGGCCAGGACTTTATAGAACTCGGGGTCGGCCGGCTGCGGCGCGCCTCCCAAAGGATCGCCGGCGCACTTGCGGGCGGCCCGCGCCGCGTGGCGTATATACTCAGTCGGAACCCGCATCGCTCACCTTCGCGAGTTGGAGATGGCCGAAACATACCCAGCGATTCTGTTCGTGCACGGTTTTCCGTTCGATCACGAGCAATGGCGGCCGCAGCTCGAGCGGCTCACGCGGTGGCGCTGTCTCGCGCCCGACCTGCGCGGATTCAGGGGCGGCGATCCGCCGGCCGGCGGGTACGCGATGAGCGTCTATGCCGATGACCTCGCGGGTGTGCTGGACCGAGCGGGAATCGATCGCGCGGTCTGGTGCGGCCTCTCGATGGGTGGGTACATCCTGTTCGAGGTGTTGCGTCGCCACCGAGAGCGGGTGCTCGGCGTCATTTTGTGTGATACGAAGGCCGAGGCCGATACCGCGGAAGGAAAGGCGGGGCGCGACGAGCTGATGCGAGTGGCGGAGCGCGACGGCGCTGCGGCGATCGCGGAGCGGTTGCTGCCGAAAGTCCTCGGCGCCACGACGCGGGCACAGCGCCCGGAGGTGGTGGCGATGGTCCGCGCGATGGCCTCGCGGCTGCTCGTACCAGGTCTGGTTGGTGCGCTGCGTGCGATGCGCGAGCGTCCTGATTCCCGCCCAATGTTGGAGCAGATCGATGTCCCTGCGCTCGTGCTGGGCGGGAGCGAAGACGAAATCTCCCCGCCAGCGGGGATGCGGGCGATGGCACAACGGATCGGCGGATCGGAGTACGTGGAGGTGCCTGAGGCGGGTCACCTGACACCGCTGGAGCGCCCCGAGCTCGTCAATGAGGCGCTCGAAGACTTTCTACTTCATGCCTCGTTCCGGTGACGGCTTGCCGGGCGGGTTGGCGCTCTGGAAGACGTCCTTGTTCTTCGCGATGAACGACTTCCATTGCGGCGGGACGTCTTCCTCGGGGAAGATCGCGGTCACCGGGCACTCGGGTTCGCAGGCGCCACAGTCGATGCACTCGTCGGGGTGGATGTAGAGCTGGTCCTCTCCTTCGTAGATGCAGTCCACCGGACAGACATCCACGCAGGAGCGGTCTTTTACGTTGATGCAGGGTTCGACGATGATATACGACATCGACACGCATCTCCCGAGAAGGGGGGGAACCTAGAGAGTCGGTCGCGCACGTCAAGGTCGGAGGGAAAGATACCGATGGGAATCTAGGAGTCCAACCGGTATCGATGAGCGCTGACGATTGACCACCCGGTTGTCTCGATGGTACTGGCGGGTATCTTAGATACGGATGAGTTCCACTCAATTCCGCCGCAAGGCAGAGACACGGAGCCTGCTACTCGAGGCCGGTCTCAAGGTTTTCGCCGATCGCGGCTTCGACCTCGCTACGCTGGATGATGTCGCCCGCGCCGCGGGCTACACCAAGGGGGCGATCTACCGCCAATTCCCCTCCAAGGGAGCGTTCCTGCTCGGGCTGTTCGAGCAGTACGCCGCGGTCGCCCGCGCCGGCGCCGGAGCACGCCAGGCCGCCTGGTTCATTCCGCTCACGATGCAGTTCGCCGCTCAGGCGTGCCGCGATCCGCTGCTGCGGCGGCGTCTGGCTGTCGTTCTCGCCGAGGCGCCCGATGGTGGATCCCCCGAGGGACAGTTGCTGCGTGCCCTGGCGCGCCTCTTCCCTGCCGGAGGCGGGACGACGGCCTGATGGAACCGCTCGTCGTCCCCGCGGCGGCCGCGATCCTGCTCGCCGGACTCCTGGTGGGCTGGGCGCTGGTGCGGAGCTGGCGGCCTTCCCGCTCGCGGCGCCCAAGCGCCGACGTCCCCGGCACCTGGAGAGCGCTGATCGAGTCCCGCGTCCCACTGACCCGCGCGCTCACCGTCGAGGAGTGGGACCGCCTGCTCGGGTTGGTGAGCGAGTTCGTGCGGGGAAAGAACTTCGAGGGGATCGACGGCCTCGCCGTCACCGAAGAGATCAAGGTCATTGTCGCGGCGCAGGCGTGCCTGCTCCTGCTGCATCTCGACATGGGACCATTCCCCAGGGTCAAGAGCATCATCCTCTATCCGGGCACATTCGTCCCCAAGGTGCCGCGGCTGGACGGCCATATCGGAATCGAGCCGGAAGAGGAGTCGGCCCCGCTGCTAGGGGAATCGTTGCGCGGGGTCATCGTACTGTCCTGGGACAGTGTGCGGCAGAGCCTGGCGGAGTCTGAGGATGCGCACAATGTCGTGCTGCACGAGTTCGCTCACGAGCTCGACCAGGAAGACGGATACGTGGACGGGATTCCGCTGCTCGAGGCGCCTCAGTCGACGCGTGTCTGGGCCCGGGTGCTGCGCGAGCGGTTCGAGGAGTTGCAGCGGAGGACGAAGGATGGCGAACCCGATTTGCTGAACGCCTACGGCGCCACCAATCGCGCCGAGTTCTTCGCCGTGGCAACGGAGCTGTTTTTCGAGCGGCCCGTCGCGATGCGGGAGCGTTATCCCGATCTGTACCGCGAGCTGCGGGGATTCTACCGGCAGGATCCCGCCGAGCGCGCCTAGCCTTCTATCTGTCGCAGGTACTCGCGGTCCCATGCCGCCGGTATGCTCTCCCGCGGCGAGTAGGGACCCGGCTCGTAACGCGAGGACGCGACACCGAGCTGGCTGCGCTCGCAGATCTCCCAGTCCTGGCGGTTGGTGCGATCCCAGAACTCTTCCGCGTCGGCGATGTTGTAGCCGGGAGATTGCGGTGAATCGGGGTGCACCATCCAGTCGCACACGACCTGACTCTCCGTCGGTGTGCGCGGCCAGACCGTGTAGTACACAGCGTAGTCGGGGTGCAGGCTCAACATCATCGAGGGAAACAACGTGTAGTAGTAGCCGCGCGCGCGGTCGTCCGGCGACAGGTCTCCCAGCGGCAGGCCGCAGGCGCGCCCCGTCATCGTCGCGCTCTCGTTCGGCGCTTTGATGTCCATGTACCCGCCCAGGAACCGTCCCTCGACCAGATCGTTGGCGCCGCTCGTGTACGGCAGCTTAGTGGACAGCTCGGGGTGGATGGTGGGGCAGTGCAGGCACTCGGAGTAGTTCTGCATGATCAGCTTCCAGTTCGCCCGCACGTCGTAGACGATGCGGCGCACCGTCACCAGCGCCGGCAGATTGAAGCGGTCGAACCGGTCCCCGACGGGCTCGAACACCCTGGAAAACGGCTCCGGCTCGCGACTGAGACTGACGAAATAGAACCCCTGCCACTCCGCCAGCGCGGCCTGGTGCAGCGGGTAGTCCGCCTTCTGGAACCCTTCGACCTCCTGCATGTGCGGTGCGCCGATGAGCCGGCCGTCGAGGGCATACGTCCACGCATGATAGGAGCACTGGATCGTTTCCGAGAGGCGGCCCCGCTCGTTGGTACAGAGTCGCGTGCCGCGATGGCGACAGATATTGAAGAACGCGCGCAGCTTCCCCTGCTGATCCCGCAGCACGATCAGTGACTCGCCGCCGATCTCCACCGTGCGGTAGTCTCCGGGCGCCGGCAGCTCGGCGGTCCGGCCCACCGAAATCCAGTGGCGGCGAAAGATCTTCTCCTGCTCCTCACGCAGCACGTCGGCGGAGGTGTAGTACCGTCCCGGCATGGTGCGCGCGCCCTGCTTATACGCTTCCACCGTCTTCACGAACGAGTTCATGCCCGTCGCTCCTTCAACATCTCGCGCGCCGCGTTGCGGCCGGCCGCCCCCGCGAGTCCGCCCCCGGGGTGCGTCCCCGCACCACACAGATACAATCCCTCGATCGGTGTGCGATAGCGCGCCCATCCGGCCACGGGACGCATGAAGAGAATCTGATCGAGAGTGAGCTCGCCGTGGTAGGCGTGTCCCTCGGTCAGCCCGTATCGATCTTCCAGGTCCTTGGGCGTCGTGACATGGCGCCCCACCACACTGCCGCGAACGTTGGGGGCATAGGCCGACAGCGTCTCCACGACGAGATCCGACACCTCGCTCCGCGCCCGCTCATCCCATCCACCGGGACGCAAGTGGAACGGGGCGTACTGCAGCTGCACGGTGACGAGATGCTTCCCGGCAGGAGCGAGCGACGGGTCGAGCAGCGTCGGAATGCGCGCCTCGAGATAGGGCCGGCGCGACACGGCGCCGTACTTGGCGTCGTCGTAGGCGTGCTCGAGGTAATCGAGGCTCGGCGCGATCGTAATAGCTCCTCCCAGCGCCTCTTCACTCACTCCCGCGAAGCTCGGCAGCTCGCTCATGGCAAGATGCACCGTGGCGACAGCACCGCGACACTTAATGTTTCGCACAGCCCGCAGGAACTCGGGATCGAGCTGTCCTGCGTCCACCATGCGAGCGAAGGTGCGTCGCGGGTCGGCGCTGGAGACGACCTGGTGGGCGGCGAGGTGCTCTCCGGTTTCGAGGGCGACGCCGATCGCCTTGCCGTCGCGCACCACGATTTCGCGCACCGGTGCGGTAGTGCGGATGTCGGCGCCGTATCCCTTGGCGACGTTGGCCAGGATCGCCGCCAGCGCGCCGGGACCGCCCCGCACGTAGTGCGCGCCGCGCACCGCGCCGGCGGGACGTCCCACCTGGTGGTGCAGAAAGACGAAAGCGGTGCCGGCGCCGCGCGGACCCTGGAAGATGCGGGTGATGCCGCCCGCGGCGAGCGCTCCCTTGAGGGCGTCGCTCTTGAACCAATCGTCCAGCCACTCCGCCACCGACATCGGGGCGACGCGCAGGAACTCCACCATCTCGCGCTTGCCGAGGCGGCGCAGCTTCAGCCCCAGCTTGAGCAGCGTGCCGATGTCGGCGCCATTGGGGTCGGGCACGTGCGGCGGGGCGACGGCGTAGATGGCCTCCAGCACCGCGGCGAAGCGCGCGACCTGCGCCGTGAATTCGGGCCAGCGATGCGCGTCCTCGGGCGAGAAGCGGCTGATTTCCTCGGCACTGCGCGCCGGGTCGGCCCACAGCGTCAGGGCGCGGCCTCCCTCCTGGGGACTGCACACGCATGCCTGCGGACTTACGAGCTCGAGACCGGCGGCGTCGAGCTGCAGTTCGGCGGCGATGTCGGGGAGCAGCCAACCGACGTCGCACCCGCCGACTTCGCAGCGGTAGCCTGGCATCTGGTCGGCGCTCCCGCTGAGGCCGCCAAGCACGTCGCGCGCTTCGAGCAGCAGCACTTTCACGCCGGCCTTGGCGAGGTAGGTCGCCGTGACCAGGCCGTTGATGCCGCCGCCGATGATGATCAGCTCCCGTGTCATCTGCCGTCACCCAGGATCCGTAGTGCCGCCAGACGTCCCGAGGCCCCCATGATGCCGCCGCCGGGATGCGTTCCGGCGCCGCACTGGTACAGCCGCCGGATCGGCGTGCGGTACTGCGCCCAGCTCGGCGCCGGCCGGAGGAAGAAGAGCTGGTGCAGCGACAGCTCTCCCTGGAAGATGTTGCCCTCGGTCAGGCCGGTCGTGCGCTCGATATCGGCGGGAGTGACCACCTGCCGGTGGAGAATCGCCTGCTTGAGATTGGGCGCGTAGCGCGTCAGTGTGTCGACCACCGCGTCGCCAAACGCGTCCCGTTTGGCGTCGGTCCAGCCGCCCGTGACGTTGTACGGCGCGTATTGGACGAAGATCGACATCACGTGCTTCCCCGGCGGCGCCATACCGGGATCGATCATCGACGGAATGATGATATCCATGTAGGGCGACCGGGAGAACTCGCCGTACTTGGCGTCGTCGTAGGCGCGCTCGAGGTAATCGATGCTCGGCGAGATCGAAACCGCCCCGCGCAGGTGCGGGCCCATACCGGGGAGGCAGGTGAAGTTCGGCAGCTCGCCGAGCGCAAGGTTCACCTTTCCCGAGGAGCCGCGGAACTTGTAGCGCCGAATGTCCGAGACGAATTCATCGGGGAGGTGATCGTCCCCGACGAGCTGCAGGAAGGTGCGATGCGGATCGAGACTCGAGACCACGGTCCGCGCGCGCAGCTCCTCGCCGTTCTCGAGCACCACGCCGGATGTCCCGCCGCGCCGCACCAGGATCTTGCTCACCGCGGCCTCGGTGCGGATCTCGGCGCCGAAGCGACGCGCCGCACCCGCGATCGACTCGCTGATGGCGCCGGTGCCGCCCTTGGCGAAGCCCCAGGCACGGAACGAGCCGTCGATCTCCCCCATGTAGTGGTGCAACAGGACGTAGGCGGTGCCGGGGGAGCGGGGCCCCAGGAACGTGCCGATGATGCCGCTCGCCGACTTGGTCGCCTTGAGCGCGTCGGTCTCGAACCACTCATCGAGGTAATCGGCGGAGCTCATGGTCATCAGTTTGTAGAGCGCATGGAACCGCTCCGCCCCGAGATCCCGGAAATGGCGACCGAAGCGCAGCAGGCCGGTCAGCTCGCGCGGCGAGAGCGACGTCGGGTCGGGAGGAATCATCCCGAGGATCGGCTTCACCGCCTGGGCCATGTGATGCATCAGCCGCCCGAATTCCGTCATCGCCTCCGCGTCGCGCAATGAATGGCGGGCGATTTCGCGGCGCGTCTTGTCGGGGTCGCCCCAGGCGGCGAGGTAGTCGCCGTTGTCGAGCGGCGTGACGGTGCTCTCGAGCGGCAGGATCTCGAGGCCGTGGCGCGGCAGATCGAGGTCGCGGATGATCTCGGGCCGCAGCAGGCTCACGACGTAGGAGAACACCGAGAACTTGAATCCCGGGAAGATCTCTTCGGTGACCGCCGCGCCGCCCACCAGGTGGCGCCGCTCGAGCACCAGCACTTTCTTGCCGGCGCGTGCCAGATACGCCGCGGTCACGAGGCCATTATGCCCGCCGCCGATGATGATGGCGTCCCACGTCGCGGACATGGTCAGGCTCGCTTCCGCGGCGGGTTGAAGAACGGCAGCGCCCGCACCGTGGCACCGGCGCGTTTGCGGCGATGTTCGACGGTCACTTCCATCTCGACCACCGTGTCCGGCTCACCGTAGGGGCCTTCGAGGTGCGCCAGCGCGATGTAGCGCTTGAGCAGGGGCGACCAGCAGCCGCTCGTCGCGTAGCCGACTTGCACCCCTCCCATGTACAGCGGAACGCTCGCCCGCCAGGCGGTGGTCGGGAGCTTGGGCGGCAGCCCGACGTCGGCGTACAGGCGCTCGAGCGCATCCCAGTCGACTTCGACGCCCATGAAGCGCCACGCCGGCCCGCGCCCCTTCTCGGCGACCAGGGCTTCGCGGCCGTTGAAGCGGTCCTTGTCGAGCGCCACTGTCCAGCCGAGGGACAGCTCATACGGCGTCGACATCTGGGATTCGATCAGCGCGTGATGGGCCGAGATGTAGTCGACGTCGATCAACAACAGCCCCGCCTCGTTGCGCACTAGGTCGAGCGCCAGGAGACCCGCGGGGGTGATGCCGTAGCCGTTCCCCGACTCGATCAGCGCGTCCCACACCGGGAGGGCGCGCGGCGCCTCGACCCAGATCTCGTAGCCCAGATCGCCGGTGTAGCCGGTGCGTGAGATCGTGACCGGCACTCCGCGGATCTTGGCGGCGGTGAGACGGAAGTACTTGAGACCGGAGAGGTCCTGCTCGCTCGCATGCTCGAGGATGACGCGCGACAGCGGACCCTGCAGCGACAACGCGGCGATGCGGTCGGAGACGTCCTCGATCGTGCATTCGAGGCCCGACGCGTTGAGCTGCAGCCAGCGGATGCTCGGATCCGCCGACGTCATGCGGAATGTCGTCTCGTCGAGCCGCGACACGGTGCCGTCATCGATCACTTTGCCGCGGGCATCGCACCACGGCGTGTACAGCACCTGGCCGACCTTGGACTTGGCGACGTCGCGCGTCACGATGCGGTCGAGCAGCCGCGCGGCGTCGCGCCCGCGGATCAGGTACTTGTAGAGGGGCGTGACGTCGAACAAGGCCGCCGAGCTGCGCACGGCGTGGTATTCGCGCTCGTGGGTCAGCTCGTAGACGCTGGCCATGGTGTAACCGGCCCAGCGCCGCCACGCGAAGCCTTCCATGAGGGCGCTGGTGCGGGGGTGGAACGGCGATTCCTTCAGCACGGCGTCCCCCGGTAGCCCAGCGCCTGGGACACGCGGTCGGCGGCCGCCCGGAGCTGCCGGCCGAGGAGCGCGATGCGCGCAGCGGGGAAGCGCACGCGCGGTCCGCCCAAGCTGATGGCGGCGACCGGCCGTCCCCCGGAGTCCTGCACGGCGGCGCCGACGGCGACGTAGCCTCGCTCCAGCTCTTCCACGGCGGCGGCGTACCCCCGGCGCCGGACGCGGCCGAGCTCGCGGTCGAGCGCGCCAGTCGCGGTGATCGTGCGCGACGTGTGGCGCGACAGCCGGTGCCCCAGGAGATCGCGGCGCTCCTCGGTCGGGAGGAGGGCGAGCAGCGCCTTGCCGGTGGACGTAGCATGCACCGGCCAACGCGTGCCGATTTCGCGGACGGCGCCGAGCAGGGCGCGGCCCGGGACCTCGTGCAGGATGAGCATCGCGCCGCCCACCGGGACCTCGAGCGTGGCTGTTTCTCCCGAGTTGGCGGCGAGGGTTTCGAGCTCGGGGACGACGATGGCGCGCAGGTCGGAGGCGCGGGCCGCGCGTGCCCCGAGCGCGATCGCCTCGGGGCCGAGGCGGTAGTGCTCGCCGGCGGCGTCGCGGGTGACCATGCCTTCGCGCTCCAGGGCGGCGAGCAGGCGATGGGCTGTCGCCTTGTGGAGGTGGGCGGCGCGGGCGAGGTCGGTGAGGCGCCAGCCGCGGCGCGCGTCGGAGAACGCCTTGAGGAGGCTGACGGCGCGGGCGACGGCCTGCGTACCGGGATAGGTCCGGGGACTGATCACGATGTGAAACTGAGTTTCATAAAGTGGAACAAAGAGACTGCCGCCGGCTGCGGCTGTCAAGCGGGCCCAGGGTGATCTGGATGAGTTCATGGGGACGGCAACGCGTGGTCACACGCTGGCCGTCTGGTGGCCGTTGACCGCGGCACCGGTGCCTGGCGGCGCCTTGGCGCTCGACGTCATCGATCCTGCTACCGGATCAGTACTCGTGGGGGGAGGCCAGGGAGGGTCGTCCGCGGATTTCGTTTCGCCCGGGCAGTTCGTGGTGCCGTCATCGGGGAGCTTCGTTGTCCGCGTTGGCGTCTTCTTTGCCGGCGATGTGACCACGGCCCCCTATGAATTCTTCGTGGCGCCGGTGCACTGACGGTTAGGTCATATCGTGCGCACCGAGATCCGCGTCATCAACGACAATACCACCACCAGCCCCCCGAATTCGAACGCCGCACGACGGTCACCCTCGGCCGGCGCCTCGCCGCGCCACGCGGCATATGCGCCCGTCAGGAACAGCAGCACGAGCAGCCCTTCGTGCGTGGCGAACCACATCGCCCCGACGATCGCCACGATGCCCCAGCGCTGCGCCTTCGCAAGGGCGCGAAATCCCCGCGCTCCGTCGAGCTGCCACACCGGCAGGAGATTGAGCAGGTTGATCCAGGCGCCGGCCTGTGCGATCGCGCCCCACGTCCGGCTGGCGGTCACGCCAAACACGGCGTAAGCGGCCGCCGCCGCTGCGAGTCCCCAGATCGGCCCGGCGAGCCCGACGCGCGCATCCTCCCGCGGCGTGGCGGGATACTGCTTCAGTCGCACCACGGCGCCGATGCCCGGAATAAACATCGGAGCCGTCGCCTTGATTCCCAGCCGGGTCAGGGCCGCCACATGTCCCATCTCGTGTACATAAATCGAGGCGACCAAGCCAAGCGCGAACCGCCATCCCCAAAGCGTCCAGTACGCGCTGAACGAGATCAGCATGGACGCCAGGGTGCTCAGCTTGGTCAGTCCGAGGAGAACAAACTTGAGTTTCGACAACAGCAGGCCGAGCGCGCCGACGCCCGCGGCTCCCGCGGCGACCTTCGAGCGGCCCTTGCTCGGGGATGGATGAGCGGTGCCTCCCCCCGATTCCTCCAGCTCGCGACCGAGGGCATCGATCGTCTCGGCGACGACCTCTCGCTGGCGCGTGCCGGGGGGCAGGAGGTCCAGCGCCTGGCGCCAGGCGGCCAGGGCGGCGGTCAGGTTCCCGACGGCGCGCGCTTGAGTCGCCTCTGCCGCGAGACTTTTCAGGGTCGCGGCGTGCACCAGCGCGCCGCAGGCAGGGCACGCGAGCAAGCCTTCCGCGATTTCCCCGCCGCAAGTGGCGCAGCGGATGCTCTGAGCCGGCGTCAGGTGGCGGGGGCGATCTGGAAGGGGCCGGTGATCGTGAACGCCGGCGTTCGATTCAGTTTCCAGGCCTCGTACAAGGCGAAGCCGACGATCACGAGATGCAATGGATTCTGTAGCCCGATCATGACGGGCATGGCGAGGGCGAACCCCAGCAGAATGACGATGGCGAGGGCGGGATTGCGCGTGCCGTGCCCGCCGGCAGTGCCTGCAGAATCGGAAGCGACCGCGGGCGCGCGGGCATTGGGAGCACTGGGCGACGCTGGGGGGGTCGCAAACACCACGGCCGAATCCGGCAGCGTCCCTTTGTCCTGGACCATCGCGCGAATGACGAGCGATGCGTCCGTCACCACGACCGAGAGATAGGTCAAGCCGATCGCGAGGGCCTGATACCGCCAGCCCCCGAAGCCCCGCGAACCCTTGCGCACGGCGCTCCCCACGAGCAGGCCGACGACGACCGCGACGAGGCCGAACTCATAACCGGTGAGCGCTTCGATCCCAAAATAGATCCCGGCCCCCAAGGCCGCGGCGCCGAGACCGAGCAAGAACGCCGTGATGAAGCGCCCCGACGCCGCGTGCTGCGTCACCTGGTCGCGGCACGAGGCGCACACCGCACGGCCGTTGATGGCGTAATACGAGCCCACGAGCGGTTGCCGGCAAACGGTGCAGCTCGTGGGGGCCGCGCCGGCCGCCGCGGGCTCGGCGCGGTCGAACTGGAGATCGCCAGGGTTTGCCATGAAGCGCCTTTTCGGCTGGAGGATCAGCCGGTGGAGACCGGTTCCGGCGTGTGTTCTCCCGCAGCTGGATCCGCTGACGCGTAACGCCGCTCGATCTCCCGCGTGATGTGCATCGAGCAGAACTTCGGCCCACACATCGCGCAGAACTCGGCCGACTTGAAATACTCGGCTGGGAGCGCTTCGTCGTGCAGCTCGCGCGCCCGGTCGGGATCGAGGCTCAATCGGAACTGCTCGTTCCAGTCGAAGGCGTAGCGCGCACGGGACAGCGCATCGTCGCGGTCGCGTGCGCCGGCGCGGCCGCGTGCGATATCGGCGGCGTGCGCCGCGATCTTGTACGCGATCACGCCCTCGCGCACCTCCTCGGCGTTGGGCAGGCCGAGGTGCTCCTTGCGCGTCACGTAGCACAGCATGTCGGCGCCGTACCAGCCGATCATCGCGGCGCCGATCGCCGACGTGATGTGGTCGTAACCCGGCGCGATATCGGTCACCAGAGGGCCGAGAGTATAGAACGGCGCCTCGTGGCAGATCTCCTTCTCCTTGCGGACATTCACCTCGATCAGGTGCATCGGGATGTGGCCGGGACCCTCGATCATCACCTGCACGTCGGCGGCCCAGGCCTTCTCGGTCAGCTCGCCGAGAACGGATAGCTCCGCGAACTGCGCCTTGTCGTTCGCGTCCGCGACCGAGCCGGGACGCAGCCCGTCACCGAGCGACAGCGTGACGTCGTAGCGCCGCGCGATCTCGAGCACCCGGTCGAAGTGCGTGTAAAACGGGTTTTGCTCGTGGTGGGCGGACATCCAATACGCGTGCAGTGAACCGCCGCGCGACACGATCCCCGTGACGCGACCCAACGCGAACGGCACGTGCTCGCGCAAGACACCGGCGTGGATCGTCATGTAATCGACGCCCTGACGCGCCTGATGCTCCACCATGTCGAGCAGGTCGTCGGCGGTCAGGTCCTCGACTTTCCCGACCTCCGTCACCGCCTGATAGATGGGGACGGTGCCGATGGGAACGGGGGAGGCGTCGATGATCGCCTGGC
>DATFSB010000037.1:0-22689 GCA_035262825.1 Gemmatimonadales bacterium
AACTTGTCACTCAACGCCATGAGGTCGACCATGAGGTTGCCGTAGGCGCGGCCACTGCGCACCATCGCCCCGGTGCTGATCGCGTTGAGCACCAGCTTCGTGGCGGTGCCGGCCTTCATCCGGGTGGACCCGGTGAGCGCCTCGGGTCCGACGATCGGGACGATCGCCACATCGCAGGTCTCGAGCAGCAGCTTGGGAGGCGGCGAGCAGGAGACGATCACCGTTTTGGCGCCGATAGTCTGCGCCCGCGACAGTGCGGCGCGCACGTACGGCGTCGTGCCGCTGGCCGCGATCCCGACCACGACGTCGGCCGCCGTCACCTGGACGGTGTCCATCGCCGCCATCCCGGCGTTGACGTCGTCTTCGGCCCCCTCGGCGCTCTTGACGAGCGCGGGGTAGCCGCCGGCGATCACTCCCACCACCCATGCGGGAGGGGTGCCGAAGGTGGGGGGACACTCCGCGGCGTCGAGCACGCCGAGACGGCCCGAGGTCCCTGCCCCGACGTAGACGAGCCGCCCCCCTGCCGCGAATGCCCGCACGACGAGCTCGATCGCCGCGGCGATGTTCGCCCGCTCGCCGTGCACCGCGTGTGGCACCGTCTGATCCTCGGCGTTGAGGAGGTCGACGATTTCGAGGCTTGAGGCGACGTCGATGCGCTCGGTTCGTGGATTGCGCTGCTCGGTGAGACGCGGATCCCGAAAATCGGCGGTCGGACGGTCAGGGCGGTCGCGGCGGTCAGAGCGGTCAGGGCGGTCGGTCATGAACGCCAAGAAACTAGTGGTTGACCCCGACGACGCCAGCCGTGCACAATTGGTCATGCGCACATTCCGGATCCTCCCGCTCTTCGTCCTGGTGGCCTGCGGCCCGGCCACCCGCGCCCAATCACCCTCCCGGCCAGCTCCCTGGCCCGCGACGTGGGCCCTGTCGGGTAAAGCGGTCGCTGTGACGGCGCCGCACGCGATGGTCACCACCGGCCATCCGCTCGCCACCGAGGTCGGTCGCCGCATCCTGGAGCA
This sequence comes from Gemmatimonadales bacterium, assembly GCA_035262825.1. Classification (GTDB taxonomy): domain Bacteria; phylum Gemmatimonadota; class Gemmatimonadetes; order Gemmatimonadales; family GWC2-71-9; genus DASTHG01. Next base: position 1,017 of record DATFSB010000037.1, read on the forward strand.
GGGCGGCAACGCGATCGACGCCGCCGTGGCGGTCGGGTTTGCGCTCGAGGTGGTGCTGCCATCGGCGGGCAACATCGGCGGCGGCGGCTTCATTCTGTGTCGCGACACCGCGGGAACCGTCCGCGCCCTCGATTACCGCGAGACGGCACCGGGAGGCGCGACGCGCAACATGTACCTCGATAGCGCCGGCAACCCGACCGACGCCAGCGTCACCGGCCACCTCGCCGCGGGGGTGCCCGGCAGCGTGGCGGGGATGTACGAGGCGTGGAAGCAGTACGGCCATCTCCCCTGGGCGACGCTGATCGCCCCCGCGATCGCGCTCGCGCAGGGCCACGTGCTCGATGCGTCGCGCAGCGAGGACCTCGCGGACGACGTCGAGCGCCTGGGGCGGTTCCCCGCCTCGAGCGCGCAATTCCTCGTCGACGGCCAGGCCCCAGCGGCGGGGTCGATGTTGCGCCAGCCCGATCTCGCGCGCACGCTGCGGCTGATCGCCGATTCGGGGCCGGCGGTCTTTTACCGCGGACAGATCGCCGACCTGATCGTGGCCGAGATGCAGCGGGGGCACGGGCTGATCACCAAAGCCGACCTCGCGGGTTACCGCGCCATCTGGCGCACCCCGGTGCGTATCGGCTACCGCGGCTATACCGTGTACTCGATGCCGCCCGCCAGCTCGGGCGGGGTCACGATGGGCGAGGTGCTGAACATCCTCGAGGGCTACGATTCGCTGCCGCCGTTCGGCAGCGCAGCGCTGGTCCACCTCGAGACCGAGGCGATGCGGCGGGCATTCGTGGACCGCAACCGCTGGCTGGGCGACCCCGACTTCGTGCAGATGCCGCTCGAGCGTCTGCTCTCAAAATCCTACGCGGCGACCCTGCGGTCACAGATCGACCCGCACCACGCCACGCCGACGCCGCCGTTCGACGCCGGTGCTCCCGGCGGCAGCAACACGACGCACTACTCGATCGTGGACGCGGCGGGTAATGCCGTCGCGGTCACCACGACGCTGAACAACAGCTTCGGCGGCGCCGTGACCGTGACGGGCGCCGGCTTTCTGCTCAACGACGAGATGGACGACTTCGCCGCCGCGCCGGGGAAGCCCAACATGTACGGCCTGGTGCAGGGCGAGGCGAATGCCATCGCGGGAGGGAAACGCATGCTCTCAGCGATGACGCCGACGATCGTGATCGATCCCCAGGGAAAGCTGTTCCTGGTACTCGGCGCGCCCGGCGGCCCGCGCATCATCACGGCGGTCTATCACGTCATCAGTAACGTGATCGACCATCACATGCCGCTGGCGACAGCAGTCGAAGCGCCGCGGGTACACCACCAGGCGCTGCCCGACACCATCGCCGTGGAGCGCGGCGGCTGGACGCCCGCCGTGCTCGACTCGCTGCGCGCCATGGGTCACGGGTTGCGTGAGTGGGGCTACCACGCGCTCGTGATGGCGATCGAGCGTGGGGCGGCGGGGTGGATCGGAGTGGCGGATCCGAGAAGTGGGGGGAATGCGGCGGGGTATTGAGGCGGATGGGCGGATGGGCGGATGCAAGAAAACCGAAACACAATCCGCCAATCCGCCAATCCGCCTATCCGCCCTTTATTTCAGCTCGCCTTCACCGTCAAAGCAGTCGCCAGCGTCGCGTTGATGTGGGCTCCCTTGGGCAGGACGATGTCGATATCCCGCGTCTGATTCGCCACCGCGGCTCCGGCTGCTCCACCGACGACGCCGCCGATGATCGCGCCCTTGGTGTTCTTTCCGAGCACGCGGCCGAGGATCGCTCCGGCCGCCGCGCCGGCCCCTACTTTCGCCGCGTCGGCTCCCGTCACGCCACGGCCCTGCTTGACCGTCTCGAGCGAATCGATGCGCGCGTCGAGCGGGTAATCGGTGCCGCGGACGGTGATGCTGCTCAGCGTCACGACGAGCGAACCGGGGGTGCGAGGGTTGGGCGCCGGATTCGACTCGACGACTTTGCCGTGCACTACGGACCCGGCCGGGATCACCACCTGCCCCTGGGCGTTCTTCACGTCCGCGACGACCGACCCGGTGAACTCGGCACCCGCCCGCGTCGAGCGGGTGGACAGGGTGTCGCTGATCGCGACGTCGACGAACGTCCCCGCGGCAGCGGTGCGAGTGGCCGGCGCGGGTGGTGTCGTAGTCGTGGACGGTTTTTTCGCGGGCGGCTGTGACCTGGGCGGCGCCGCCGAGGTCGACGGAGTAGACGGGGGCGGATTGGCCGGGACATCATGCATTGCCGCCGACGATTCCGTCGGAGCGAGGGTGAGGTTGCGGGCGGTCGAGTCGGCGGGCTGCTGCGCGGTTTTATCTCCCTTTGCGCAGGCGGCCACGGCGAGTGTCGCCACCGCGGTCATCCATATCGCGCGTTTCATCGGGCCTCCTGAACTGTGGGTCTCCGACCTGCTGGCATTTCGTTCCCAGTAACGTATATGTAATCTCAAAGAATCCTCAACGCCGTTCATATCCCCGACGCCTTTTCCCGGAGGTTGTATGCGTAGTACCCACCAACGAATAGCCGTTCTCCTGCTGATGGGGTTGGGGGGATCGGCGCTCGCCGCGCAGGCCCCGGCCGGCGCGACGGCTAAGTGTAAGGACGGCACCTACTCCACCGCCACCAGCTCGCGCGGCCGTTGCTCGGGCCATGGCGGCGTCGCCCAGCTCCTCAACACCACCTCGAGCCGCACATCCAGCTCGGCCACGACGACGCGGACCCCCACCAGCACGTCCACCGCTGCCAAGGGCGTACCGATCGGCGCGACGTTCCAGTGCAAAGACGGCAGCTATTCGACCGCCAAGACGTCGACCGGCGCCTGCTCGCGCCACGGTGGTGTCGATCATCCGATGGGCGGCGGTGCCGCCACGAGCACCGCACCAGCTGGGGGCGCGGGGGCGGCGAGCGCACCCGCCTCGGGCGGAGCCCCGGCCAGCGCGACGTTCCAGTGTAAGGACGGGACCTACTCCACCGCGAAGACGTCCCAGGGCGCCTGCTCGCGCCATGGTGGGGTCGATCATGCCCTGACCGGCGCGGCCGCCGCCGCACCCGCGGCCGCCGCTCCGCCTTCCGGGCCCAAAGAGGCCCCGGCGACCGGGAAAGCACAGGTCGTCGCCCGGCCCGCGGATGCCCCCGCCAACGCCACTGCGAAGTGCCGCGACGGCACCTACTCGGCAAGCCAGCAGCACTCCGGGACGTGCTCGCATCACGCCGGTGTCGCCGAGTGGTACCAATAACCCTCACTGTCGAGGACTTATGGGTTTGCTAGACTCGCTGAAACAGGAAGCGATGGCCGCCGTGAACAAGTTCGCGGGCGACCATCCGCAGCTCGGCGCCGAGATCGGCAACCTGGTGCACTCGGGGCCGGGCGGACTCTCCGCACTGGTACAGCAGTTCCAGACGAACGGGCTCGGCTCGATCATCAACTCCTGGGTGAGCACCGGCCCGAATCAGCCGATTTCGGCGCAACAGATCCAGCAGGCGCTGGGGAGCGACCGGGTGAAGCAGATCGCCGCCCGCATCGGGCTCGATCCCAACGTCGTAAGCCAGAAACTGTCGACGATCCTGCCGCAGATCGTGAACCACCTGACGCCGAACGGACAGCTGCCGGGGACGCCGCCGCCACAAGCGCCGCAAGCGCCGCGAGCGCCGGCGCGCTAGACGTCGTTTCGTTCAGAAACTCGAGTGGCCGGTCCGCCGGGTTGCCTTCCGGCAGGGAAGGCAGTTAGTTGGAACCCGGGAGGACCGGCTTCTCGAGCCGCAGCGGAGCAGGTTCAGGGCGTTGGGCGCCCCGCGGTGAGCCCATCGGGTGGTGGCTGAGGTTGCACACACCTGTCGTTCAGCCGTCAAACGATGGAGTCGCCCGTGTCGTCGGTTCGCCGTCGTCCGCTCGCGTTTGTTCCACTCCTCGCGCTCTTCTTCAGCGCCTGCGGTCCCACCGCCCCGCCTTCGCCACCTGGCCTGGCCGTGTCGCCTCAACGTCCCGTCCTGACACAGGGAGATACGCTCCGTCTGACGGCAACCGTCGGGGGCCACGGGGTAGAGTCCGGTAGTGCGATCCGCTGGACGAGTCTCAATGGCGGGGTGGCGACGGTGAGCTCACTGGGAACGGTTCGGGCAGTAGGAGTGGGAGTGGCGATGATCGTCGCGGCGTTGCAGAGCGACGCCGACACTATACCCGTCGTCGTGCAGCCCCCCGCCCTTCGCTCGTTGGCCAGCGCACGCGGATTCGTGATGGGGACGTCGGTCGACGTCAACGCACTCCGCCTCGACGCGCAGTTCCAGCAGCAGCTCGCCCTCCAGTACAACGGGGTGACATCGGAATGGGCCATGAAGTTCGGGCCGATCCATCCCGGGGCTACGCAGTACAACTTCATCGAAGCCGATCGGCTGGTGAGCTTCGCCCAGCAGCATGGTATGACGGTCCACGGCCACACGCTGGTGTGGGGCGATGGGCTTCCCGGCTGGGTCACGAACGGGAAGTTCACCGCGGCCCAGCTGTTGCAAGTGCTGCACAATCACATCGCGACGGTGGTGGGGCGATACAAGGGCAAGATCGCGTCGTGGGACGTCGTCAATGAGGTTGTCGACGACACGGCGCCGCTGCGTCATACGCTGTGGCTGCAAGTGATCGGGCCCGGGTACGTCGATTCAGCGTTCGTCTGGGCCCATCAAGCCGATCCCGCGGCCAAACTCTATCTCAACGAGAACCACGCCGAGGGGAGCGGCCCCAAAGCGGACGCGGTGTTGGCGCTGGTGCAGGGGCTGCGGGCCCGGGGTATCCCGATCGACGGAGTCGGATTCCAGGCGCACTTCACGCTCACCCCGCCACCGCCCGCCGCCGCGGATCTGCAGGCGAACCTGGCGCGATTCGCCGCGGCAGGGTTCTCGGTGCGCGTGAGCGAGATGGACGTGCGGGTGGCGGACGCCGCTCCCGCCGGCGCACTCGACCAGGAAGCGACGATTTACCACGACATGCTGGACGCGTGCCTGCGGTTGGGGTCCCGCTGCACCGGGTTCACGAGCTGGGGATTCACCGACAAGTACAGCTGGATCCCCAAATTCTACCCAGGGTACGGCCGCGCCCTGCCATTCGACGCCAGTTATCAATCCAAGCCGGCCGACGCCGCTCTGGTGACGCGCCTGCAGCAGCCCTGACGAGCTAGGCGACGCCCAGCGCGTCGCACAGCACGCCGGCGATGCGCTGCGCCGCATGGCCGTCCCACAGCGCGGGTCGCCGTCCGCGCTTTCCCTCTCCCCGCAGCACGCGGGACACCGCAGCGGTGATGCGTGCCGGGTCGGTACCCACGATCTCGTTCGTGCCCTCATCCACGGTGATCGGCCGCTCGGTCGTCTCCCGGAGCGTGAGACAGGGAACGCCGAGGGCGGTGGTCTCTTCCTGCAGGCCGCCGCTGTCGGTCAGAACGACCGCCGCCTCTTTCCAGAGGCCGAGAAAATCCATGAACGAGAGCGGCGGTGTGAGCGTGACGTCGGGACCGAGGTCGATGCCGTACTTTTCGAGGTTCGCCCGCGTCCGGGGATGCACGGGAAACACGAGCGGCAGGCGGCGCGACACCTCCCGGAGGGCGGACGAGAGGCGGGCAAAGGCGCCCGGCTCGTCGACGTTGGACGGCCGATGCAGCGTCACCGCCCCATAGCTGGCGAGCCGGGAGCGAATCGCCGTCGAGACGTAGCCGGACGAATCGGAACTTGCCAACTGCTCGAGCTGGTATAAGAGGTTGTCCACCATGACGTGCCCGACATGATGCACGGCCTCCGGCCGCTTCCCTTCCCGCAGCAGGTTGTCGACGCCGCTCGGCTCGGTGACGAACAGCAGGTCGGCGATCGCGTCCGTCACGATGCGATTGATTTCCTCGGGCATCGCCATGTCGCGGCTGCGCAGCCCGGCCTCGACGTGCGCCACCGGGATCTGCTGCTGCTTCGCCACGACCGAGCAGGCCATCGTCGAATGGACGTCACCCACCACGAGCACGAGGTGCGGGCGCTCGGCACGGCAGAACGTTTCGAACGCCACCATGATTCGCGCCAGCTGCTGGGCGTGCGACCCGCTGCCGGTTCCGAGGCAGACGTCGGGCCGGGGAATGCCAAGCTCCGCGAAGAAGACGTCGTTCATCTCGGGATCGTAGTGCTGGCCCGTGTGAACGATCTGGAACCGCACGGCACCGTCGTACTCGCGCAGGGCGCGCACGAGCGGGGCGATCTTCATGAAATTCGGCCGGGCTCCGGCAACGATCGCGATGGTTTTCATTCGAGGCCGCCGCGGTGACGCCGCTGCGGGTGGCCCACGTCATCTGGTGGGGCGAGGTGGGCGGGATCGCCTTGAATCTGGTGGATCTCGCTCGTCACGCCCGGACGGCCGGGCACGCGATGTCGGTGGTCGTGCTGGCGCGCTCGAGCCCACTGATCGACGCGCTCTCCGACCACGGCGTCCGCGTGATGCCCATGGGCGCGCGCTCCGGCCGTGATCTGCTGGCCCTGGCGCGATTCGCCCGCCTGCTGCGCCGGGAGCGGTTCGACGTCATCCACGACCACACCGGGACGTTCCTCGCCGCCCTCGCGATTCGCCTCGGCGCGGCAGGGGCGCGGACGATCCATCAGGAGCACGGGGCGATCAACGTCCCGCGGTTGCGGGGCAAGAAGCGCGCATTCTACCGGATGTTCGGACGGAGATTCGACCGGTTCATCGCCGTTTCCCGGGCGAACGCCAGCGACATGATGCGCGCCGGCGCCGCGGCGGACCGCGTCATTACGATCCCTAACGCCGTCGACCCCGAGCGCTTCTCGCCCGGACCGACCCGCGCAGACGCCAGGCGCGCCCTGGGCGTGCCGGAGACGGCGGCGACGGTCGGGACCGCCTGTCGCCTCGTGCCGGAGAAGGACCTGCCGCTGTTTCTCGACGTCGCCCGCATCGTGCGGCAGGCGCGCCCGGACGTCGTCTTTCCGGTGGTCGGCTCCGGTCCGGAGGAGGAGCCGCTGCGCCGCGCGTGCATCGAACGCGGGCTCGCGGACGCGGTGCGGTTCCCCGGCGTCCAGAGCGATATGGCGGCGGTGTGGCGCGCGTTCGACGTCTACCTGTTTACGTCGCGTGTCGAGTCGTTCGGCCGCACGCTGCTGGAAGCGCAGGCGTGCGAAACGCCAGTGGTCGCGGCCGTCCCCCTGGAGGGGGGCGCCATCGACCTCGTGCGCGACAGCCCTGGCGTCGTGCGTGTCGCCGACCGCAACGCCCGTGAGCTGGCCCGCCTGACGCTCGAGCTCCTCGAGAGACCGGAGCGGCGCGCGGAGATGGGGCGCGCCGGCCGCCGGTGGGTGAGCGCGCAGTACCATGTCACCGATTGGGTGCGGCAGCTGGACGACGTCTACCGCACGGGCTCGCGGGCTCACGCCGACACCCCGACGCCGCCGAGAAACCGGGAAACCATGGAGGACATCGAGGCGACGCGATAGACGTGCTCCCGCGCGCCCTCGCCCATGTCCGTCCGCCACGTCGCCGAAGCGAGCAGCTGCAGCACTTTGTCCGCCAGGTCGGCGCGATCGTTTTTCCTGAAGATCAATCCCGTCCGCCCGGGAATCACGAGGTCCTGCTCGGTGCCGTCGCCCTCGGCGCAGATCACCGGCAACCCGTACGCCATCGCCTCGTTGATCGCCAGTCCCCCGAGCGCCGGGAGGACGAACAGGTCCGCCAGCGCGAAGTAGCGCCCCACACCGCGGACGACTTCGCCGATGAAGTGAACGTCGGGAATGCCCCGCTCCGCCACGAGCCTGACGAGGCGATTCATTTCGGGGCCGTCTCCCACCAGCACGAGTGCCACGTCCGACCGGGCTGCCCGCACCGCGTGGAATGCCTCGATCAACAGCTCGTGGCGCTTGCGCGGGATGAGAACGCCGACCGACAGGATCACGAGCTTGTCCTCGATCCCGAGTCGGGCGCGCGTTTCGGCGGCGAGGGTGCGGTCCTGCGGGTAGCGCGACCGCACCGCTTCGGTGTCGATGGTGTTCTGCACGATCGTACAGCGCGCGGAATCTACGCCGTAGCGCTCGAGGAAGGCCCGCGCGTTCGTGCCGTAGCACAGGAATCCGTCGGCAAGCCGGGCCGTCAGCCGGATGAACAGCCGCCGCAGCCGCGCCGGCAGCCCCGCGATGACGTTGCGCTCCCAGCCTCCCGCCCAGTAGAACACCTGGGCGCCGGTGGCCTTGGCATACAGCGCGATCAACACATTGGAGAGGATCCCGAAGTTGCCTTCGCACACGATGATCTCGTACCGATTGCGCAGGAGATGCTTCCACATCCCGACCTGAACGTAGATCGCGGCGCCCCACACGAACTTCTCGTGGGTGCGTATGCGGACGCTGCGAAACGCGTGTCCTTCGGTGGACACGGCCTCGCGCCGCGGGATGTTGGGCTCGTCGCCGCCGTGGAAGACCGTCAGGTCGACGCCGGGCGCCCCGGCAAGCCGGTCGTAGAACGGGACCCGGTAGTGGAAGAGATAATTCCAGAAGATCGCGATGCGGCGCTTGCCGTTGGCGCTCGGGCCCGGCCACCCGGATGCGGCCGCCACCGGACGCGCCTGCTGCGGCGACCGGTTCCATGCCCGCAGCCGATACAGCTGCTCCTCGCGCAGCCGGGAAACGACTTCGGGATCGTCCAGTCGCGGCACGCGGCGGGCTGCCGCCAGCACGTAACCGCCCCACAGCGCGAGCCCACCGACGATGTAGGGCGGCTCGACCATGCGATACAGCCCGCGGGCGAACACGAACAGCGGATGAGAGCGGATGACCCACGCCCCGCGACCCCAGTCCGCCTTCCCGAGCACGTGGCCGTTGCGCGCGCCGTGGGCGCGCCGATGCAGCACGGAGAGGCGCGGGAGCGCCTCGGTGCACCATCCCCGCACGTGCATCGTCACCTGATCGACGATGTCCCAGCCGGAGACTGGCGCGAGACCGCCGATCGCCTCGAGGGCGGTCTGCCGAAACGTCTGCAGCGCCCCTGCTACGTGGTTGGGGGCTACACGCGCGCGGGCGGGCGTGCCCGGTGCCGCCCCCTGCACCACTCCTCCGGCGATGCCCAGATCGGGGTGGCTATCGAGATACCCCAGGACCGTCGCGCAATAGTCCCCGGGAAACACCAGGTCGGCGTCGAACTTCGAGACGTAGCGGTAGCCGTGCGCCCCGAGCCGGTCGTAGGCGAGCGTGAACGCCCGCACCACCGCCGGCCCCATCGCCTCGTCGTCGCGGGCCTCGGAACGCAGCAGCTCCACGCGCGGGTGCAGGGCGGCCCGCGCGGCGACGATCGACCTCGTCTCGTCCGACGATCCGTCGTCCACGACCACGATGCGGTCGGGCGGCTCGGTCTGCCGGAGCAGCGAATCCAGCATCTCACCGATGAACCGCGCTTCGTCGCGGGCCGGGATGATCACGAGGTGGCGCATCTCAGGCGCTCACCCGGACGCCATACTCGCGGCGCCACAGCTCGAACAGCGTGAGCGCGAACAGCCGTTTCGCGTTGTTCCAGCCGCGCCGCTGCCCCTCCAGGAGGGCGTGCACCGCGCACCGGTCGAACAGGCGCGGTTCGGCGTCGGTCAGGACGCTGGTGACGAACGAGCCCCAGGCGCCGCCGAACCACCGCGCCAGCGGCACCGAAAACCCCTGCTTTCGCGCCCGGTCGAACTGTGGCGGCAGCAGCCGCTGCGCCAGCCGTCGCAACAGAATCTTGCGGCGCGACCGCCGCGCCAGCAGCGCGTCGGGGACTTCCCGGAGCGCGAAGGCGACTACGCGGTGGTCGAGAAACGGGGCGCGCACTTCGAGTGAGGCGAGCATGCTGGCCCGGTCCACCTTCACCAGGACGTCGTCCGGCAAGTAGCGACGAAAGTCGCCCACCATGGCCCCCCGCAGCGGGGATAGGTCGCGCGGGCAGGCTTCGGCCTTGGCAACCTCCGGTTGCACCGCCGCGGCGTCCGCGTGCGGCGCCAGCGGTCGCAACAGCTCCGCGCGTGCCGCACGGTCGAAGTAGAGATCGATGTGCGCAAACGGAGGGACGCCGTCCACGGCGAATCCGGCGAGTTGCTGCCGCCCGCGCGCCCCCAGCGGCAGCGCCCGTCCCACGGCGGCGACCGCGCGCCGCAGCGGCGCCGGGGTGACCGCCCGCAGCCGCTCGAGCCGCGGAACCCAGGAGTAGTAGCGGTAGCCGCCGAACAGCTCGTCGCCACCGTCGCCGCCCAGCGCCACCGTCGCGTGGTCTCGCACGAGGCTGGCGAGCAGGAATGTCGGCAGCATGGACGAGTCCCCCATCGGCTCGTCGAACTGGCGCGCGAGAGGCGGGAGGAGCTCGGGGCTGATTTCGCCCGCCGCGAGCTCGTGATGCTCGGTCCCGAAGTGCGCCGCCACCAGCCGCGCGTGACGCGATTCGTCGAAGCGCCCGTGGCCGGGGAACGCGACCGTGAACGTGCGCAGCCTCCGCCGCGACTGCGCGGCGGCCGTCGCCGTGATCAGACTCGAGTCGAGCCCCCCGCTGAGCAGGATCCCGATGGGCACATCGGCGACGAGCTGCCCGCGGACCGCGTCGGCGAGCAGCGCATGGAGCGCATCGGCCAGCTCGTCGACCGCCGTGGGGCCGCCGGGAGCGGGAGCAGCAATTTCCGGCTCCCAATACGGCCTGCACGACACTGCCCCGGTATCGAGTGACCACGTCAGCGCGTACGCCGGCGGGAGCTTGCGGACCCCCCGCAGGATGCAATGCGGGCCGGGAACGAACGCGTACGCCAGGTAGTGCTCCAGCGCTTCGCGATCGATCTCCCGTGGAAACGCGGGGTCCGCCAGCAGCGCCTTCAGCTCGGAGGCGAACTGGATCGTCCCGTGCGCATCGAGCCGATAGAACAGCGGCTTCTCCCCGCAGCGATCCCGCGCCAGGAGCAGCCGCCGCCGTGTGCCATCCCACAACGCGAAGGCGAACATCCCGCGCAGTCGTGACAGGCAGCCATCCCCCCAGCAGCGGTAGGCGTGCAGGATGGTCTCGGTGTCGCTCGAGCCGCGGTAGCCTTCGCTGCCCCAGCCGAGCTCGTCGCGCAGCTCGCGATGGTTGTAGATCTCGCCGTTGAAGGTGATCCACAGTCGGCCGTCGGAGTCGCTCATTGGCTGATGCCCGGCCGGTGAGAGATCGAGCACGGCGAGTCGGCGATGCGCCAGGCCGACCCGGCAGTCCGGCGACCACCACAGTCCCGAGTCATCCGGGCCACGATGCCCCATCGTGTCCCGCATGATTCCGAGCACCTCGGGACGATCGACCGGCGTGCGCGACGCGATCCCCACGATGCCGCACATCGCTAACCGGCCCCGGCGGTTTCGGCGTGGCGGGTGAAGCGACTGCGCCGCGGGACGACCGCGCGCTCCGTCCCGGACAGCGCACGCGCGTAGAGCCGCTCCAGCTCCCGCGTCTGCGTGCGGTGATCGAACAGCTGCTCGACACGGCGGCGACCCGCCTCACCCATCCGCGCGCGGAGCGACGCGTCGCGCAGCAAGCGCACCAGATGCGCAAACAGCAGCGCCTCGTCTCCCTCGGGGGCCAGCTGCCCGGTCTCGGCGTGGGCAACGGCCTCGGTGATGCCGCCGACACTGTACGACACGACCGGCAGCGCCATCGCCTGCGCTTCCGCGAACACGAGGCCGAACCCTTCCGCCTCCTGCGACGGCAGCGTGATGCTCGGCACGCACAGCAGCTGCGCGCGCGCCATCCACTCGATGACCGTCTCCTGCGGCACCAGTCCGAGAAAGCGACACGGCAGGACAGCGCCTCGGGCGAGCCGCTCCAGCGGGCCCCGTTCGGGGCCGTCGCCCAGGATCACGAGCTCGGCACCGGGACATTCCGCCGCGACGCGGCGCATCACCCGCATCAGGTGCGCGCAGCCCTTCTCGGGCGACAGACGGCCGACGAACAACACAACCGGCTGTCGCGGGACGCTGCTCGCCGGGCGGAATCGATCGAGCCGCACGCCGAGGTACTGGACCACGGTGCGATCCGGTGGAAACCCCTGGTCCAGCAGCCGGCCGCGCACGAATGCGGATACCGCGAGGAACAGGCTCCCGTGCCGTTGCAACGTCGCGCGCTTTTCCAGGTAGCGACGGTGCAGGAAGAAGGATCGCCGGGCATCGGGGTCGGCCATCGTGGCATCGTAGCCGTGGAACGTGGTGACCAGCGGCACGCCGAGGTCGCGGACCAGCGGCAGAATGAGGGCGGCGTCGGGACCGAAATGCGCGTGGACCAGTGCCGGAGCGAGGTCGCCCAGAGTGCGTCGCAGTCCAGGGGCGAGACCGGTGAGCTTGAACGCCAGCTCGCGCGCGCGCCCGCGCACCCCGCCCGCGCTCACGACCAGGCTGCGATCTCCCGGTACGCCGACGTCGCCGCGCCGACAACCGGCGTACCACGGCTCGAACCGCTCCAGCGCCTCCCCCTGCTCCCGGATGAACAGCTCGGAGCGGTCGAGCAACGTCGATCGAAAGATCAGCACGCGCGGTCGACCCCCGGCGCTGTGAGGAGCGGGCGTCGTCACCATGCGCGCCTGCGGGGGTCGCGCCGCTGGGCGAGATGTCCGATCACCGTCAGGGCGATGAACGACGGGATGGTCGTCTCGAACCAGAAGCCGAAGGTGATCATGTTGACGTACGACCACACGAGCACGGCGACGGGAAACAGTGTGACGACGGCGGGGTCGCCACGCGCGTCGACGACGGCGATCCACAGGCTCGCGACGAGCAACGTCACGAACAGGGCGCATCCCACGATCCCGAGATCGAGCAGCATCCCGATCACTTGGTTGTGCGAGCTCCCGACGATCCACCCCTGCGACTTGGCGACCTCGAGGATGTGCACGGGCTCCCAGAAGCTGTCGTAGCCGTACCCGACGAGCGGCCGATCGGCGATGTATGGCAGGAGACTCTGGAACAGCTCGGTCCGCCCGGTCATGTCCGCCAGATCGAACGTGGTCGATCGCCCCAGCGTGGCCCACGACTCCGCGCGCTCGCCCAGGTCTGGGAACAGGATCATGGCGCTGGACACGGCGACGACGAGGCCGGAGGCCGCCAGCAGCGTCGTGTGCCGGCGGGCGCTCATCACGAACACCACGGCCAGCGCCGCGCTCAGGCCGACGAGCGAGCCCCGCGACTTGGTCAACAACAACATCCCCAGGCCGATCACGCTCAACACCACCATCAGGGCGGCGCGGCGGCCGGTGAAGCGCTTGGCGAGCAGCACGGCGGAGATGACGAACAGGGTGCAGTAGAGCGCCATGGAGTTCGGATGGATCGAGCCGCGGAATCGGAAAGCCGAGCTCAGGGGGTGCATCGTTCCCAGCGTCACTTCCGTCGCCACGCCCAGCAGGATGGTCATACCGCTGAACAGCAACGTCACGCGGACGATCGTCTCCAGATTCCAGCAACGCGACAGGCCGTATGCGGCCAGTACGAGCGAGCAGAGCACGAACGCTTTGCGCGTCGTGATGGCGGGATCCTGGCTCCACAATGGGCTCGCCACGGCGAGCAGGAACAACGCGACTGCCGGGACGGCGATGGCGGCACGGTAACGCCGCCGGGTACGCCGCGAGATGTAGACGGCTGCGGCGCCGTACAGAAAGAGCACCACCACGCCGAGCCGACGCAGCGGGCTCCCCCCTTCGATCGTGTCGAGCGCGGTCGCGATCTCTCCCTTGTGTTCCTGCAGCCCGTACCCCGAAATCGGTGAGAGCAGATCGTAGGGCTCCAGCACCGCCAGAATGCCGTACAGCAGCAGCACGGCCACCCACACCTTCGCGGGCAGATAAGAGAAGAACGTCTGTTCTCGAGGGACCGGTTGGTCGAGCGGTTCGGGACCCCACTCTGCAGGCAGGGCGGGCAGAGGAGCGCGGTCCAGCAGTGCGGTGTGCCCTGCCATCAAGGCCGCCCGTCCGAATCGAACGGGCCTCCCGAGGAATCGGCCAGCAAGTCGCGCAGCAATAGGCCCAGCACCGACCAGGGCTCCAGCAGATAGCGCCGCCACAGGCGCCGCGGCTCGGCTGCGAGCCGGAACGCCCATTCCAGGCACAGCGCTCCCGCCCAGCGAGGCGGCGTAGGCACGCTCCCCGCCGCGTAGCTGATCGCGGCACCGGCGCTGAGGATGACGCACGGAGGCAGCCCGGAGAGATTGTCGTAAATCCAGTGCTCCTGCCGGGGCATCCCCATCCCCACCATGAGGACATCGGGTTCGAACGCATGGATGCGCCGCAGCACCGCCAGGTTGTCGGCGCCGTCCACCCAGGCGTCGAAGAACCCATGCTGGGCCTCGAACACCAGACCGGGATGACGACGCCGCAGCGCCGCCGCGCCGCGCTCGGCCACCGCTGCCGTCTCTCCGACGTACAGCACGCGCCACCCCTGGGCGTTCGCGGCGGCCAATAGCGGATCGGTCCAATCGACGTACGTGACCCGGTGCTCGCGCCGCAACGGTAGCCCGAGGAGTCGCGCGGCAAGGATGACCGCCATGCCGTCGACGTGCACCAGGTTCGCCCGGTCGTAGAACGCGCGCAGCTTCGCGTCGCGCCGGTACAGGTAGACGCTGTGGAGGTTGTGGTTGGCGATGATGCGCCGCTCTCCCGAGCGTACCCCCGCTGCTACGGCATTGTTGAGCGCGTCGACGGAGAGCGCCTGCACGCGCACCCCCAGCAGCCGGAAGGACCGCACCCCTGGCAGCTCGACGGCGCCGGCGATGGTCACCGGGACGAGCGCTCCGATGCGAGTCGGCCGACGCGTGGTGCGTGCCGCGGGCGCTCGGGGTCGCGCGACAGGCCGATCAGGATCGACCAGAGGCTCAGCGCCAACGCGCCGTCGCAGGCGATACTCGCCCACGCGGCACCCAGCCACGAATAGGCCGGGATCAGCACCAGATTGAGCGCGATGTTCAGCACCGCCACGCCGACCTGCGCGGCCGTGCGCAGCTCCTGATGTCCGGCACCCGTCAACGCATCGGCCGCGAAGTAGTGCAACGCACGCAGCAGCGGCAGCACGGCGAGCCAGCGGATGACGGCGGCGACCCCGGCGTAGGAATGACCCAACACCAGGGGCACGAGCGGCGCGAACGTGAAGAGGGCGATCCCGGCGCCCACACCGTACGCCGCGGCGGCCGGCACGAGGCTGCGGGCGAGGCCGGCCGTCGAGTGAACGCCGGCCGCTCCGCGGGCGAAGAACCGCGGATAGGCGGCGAACACGAGGGAGCGCACCGGCAGGAAGGCGACGTCGATGATCCGGTAGGCGGCGCCATAAATCCCGGTCACGCCGAGGGCGTCGAGGCGGGCCAACATCGCCTTGTCGACGTCGTCGTAGATGGAGCGCGCGCTGCCGCTGAGCGAGAACATCAACCCCTCGCGCAGCTCGGCGCGCCCGAAGCCGGCGGGGCGCGAGGGCCACCCGACCCGCCGCGTGACCGCCACTACCGCGGCGAGCGCGGCGCCCCCGGTCGACAACGGATACAGGACCGCCCAGAGGTTGAGGCTTCCGCCCGGAACGATCGCCAGCGTCACCGCGGCCGCGACCTTCAAGGCGCTCCAGACGACCCAGGTCAGGGCGGTGCGATCGAGCCGGTCGAGCGCCTGATACGCCTGACCGCTCACCTCGATGAGCGGGAGCAACATCACGTCGGACACGGTGACGCCCACCAGCAGCCAGAACGGAATCCGGCCATGCAGCGCCAGCCAGCCGATGCCGACCACGACGAGTGCGAGGGAGGCCCCGCCGCGCAGCACCGTCAGCACCGCGCGACCCCACCAGTAAGCCGGTGTCTCGAGTCGGCGCGTCACCCCGCGAATCAGGAAGCTCCCCGCTCCCATGGCGGCGAACGGGACCGCCAGCGAGACCGCTCCGAGCGCGGCGGCGAACGCGCCGTATCCCTCGGCCCCCAGACGCCGCGCCAGCAGCACGAAGTACACGAGCTGCGCCAGCAACCGGACTCCATGCGCGCCCAGCATCCACGCCGCTCCGGTCGCCATGCCGCGCTCGGGCAGCCGGACGACCGACCGCGCCAGGCCCGCCCCGCGTCGCACCACCTTGCGGGTGCCGGTCAGGTAGTAGTCGAGCCGGGCGCTCGAGCACTCGGGCGGAACACCGATCCGGCCCACGCGCAGCGGTCCAGGCGGGCCCGCTTGCGGTTGCTCCTGAAGAAAGCCGGCACGATAGCCCGCGGCCGCGAGCACCCGTTCCTGCTGAGGATGGCAGTCATCCACCTGGTCGTACGGCATACTGAAAAAGCGGCACGGCGCGTTCAGCTGGGCGCGAATCTCTCGGGCGCTCTCCGTGATCTCACGCTCGAGATCCGGCTCCGAAAGCCGGGAGAGCTTCGCGTGCGTCACACTGTGAGATCCGATCTCCATGCCCAGATCGCGCGCCGTGCGCAGCTGATCCCAGGTCATGAGGTCGAGGACCGTGCCGGGCCCGTCCCCAAAGCGCAGCGCATCCGGATCGGGATCACCGACGAGGCAGCGGAGGCGCTCCAGCATCTCCTGGCGGACGGCGGCAGGCAGCGACCACGCGTCGCGCTCCAGCCGTGCGAGGAAGGTATGTGTGTACCGCTGTGGCTCGAGCGGGAGGTGCGGCAGGTATTGGCGCAGGGTCTCCCAGGTCCGCCGCCCTGCAGCGGGATCGCTCAACAACGACATCGCGAGCTGCTCGTGCCATTGGCACCACGGCAGTCCCGCCGCTGCGTGCGCCACCCCTTGGGTAGGCGCGAGCAGCACGGCGTGCACGCCGAAGGTGTAGAGCACCGGCAAGGCGAGATCGAAGACGCTGCGACCGGCGTCGTCGATCGTGATCAACACGCCGGGGGAGCGCCCACCGGTCGCTTCCCCGCCCTCGAGGAGCGCCAGCGCCTCGTCAGGGTCGATGATGCGGTAGGCACGCCGCAGGAACGCGAGCTGCTCCTCGAGACGCGAGACGGACAGGCAGTTCCGGTAGAGGTAGCCGTAGCGTCCCCGCGCGCGGCGCGCATCATCCACGAATCCGTGGTAGGTGAGGACCGAGAGCGGGCGGTGACGGCCGAGACGCATCAGCCGGAACAGGCCGAGGCGGGCGCCGGTCTCGAGCGCGAGCCGACGGAGCATCAGGGGGCCGCGCGCGCGACGATGATGCCGACGGCGGAGATCCCGGCGGCGACGACGTAGACGCCGTTGCGCGAGAACCAGCTTCGCTCCGGCACGACGATCTGGTCGCCCGAGTGCAGCTGCGGCAACAACCGGGCGTTGAGATCGAGCCGGGAGCCGACTTCCTGGCCGTTGCGGAAGATGCGGACGGTCTTCAGCTTGCCCTGCTCCGTCGCGCCACCGGCCAGGGCCACCGCATCGACGACGGTCATGGTCGGATCCACGCGGTAGAGGCCGGGGTTCTTCACCGCGCCGAGGATGCGCACGCGGCGCAGCATGGTGATGCGCACGTCCTGGTTGCGAATCTGCTGCGCGTATTCGGCCAGCAGAGCGCGTTTCAGCTCGGCAGGCGACCGTTGGCTGACCGAGCGGGCTCCGAGCAGCGGCAGGACTACCGTCCCGGCTTCATCGACCGGGAAGTCCCCGCCGAGAGTCGGCTCGCGCGAGAACGCCAGCTGAATGGCGTCTCCCGGCGCGAGCGGTTCTGCGAGCGCCCCCCGATCCGAATCCGCGAGGGCGGGCCCCTGCCCCATCGCGCGGGCGGGGGGTGCGAGCAGCCAGGCAACGACGACGATCCGGCAGAGCGTGGTGTTCATCGAATTCCTCCCGCACGCGCCGCTTCCGCGTACTGATGGCGACTGCTGTCTCCTTCGGGCCCGCGCACGTCATTGAAGACGACGCCGAGCACGTGTCCATTCACGCGACCGAGGCGCCGCAGCGTCTCTTCGAGCGCGTCCCGGTCGGTCACGCCGCCGCGCACCACGAGAATGAGTCCATCGACGATGGCGGCGATCGCCGCGGCATCGGTGATGCCGGTGAGCGGCGGTGTGTCGATCACGATGAGGTCGTACTGCTCCTTCGCCTGCTCGATCAGCTGCGCCATGTCGGCGGATTCGAGCAGCTCGGCCGAATGCGGGGTGGGCGACCCTGCGGGAATGACCGAGAGGGTATCGCGACCCTGCACCTGAAGCCTCGTGCACACGGTGGAGAAGTCCGCCGACCGCGCCAGCAGATCGCTCAGTCCGTAGTTGGGTGCGGGGGACCGGAAGAAACTCGCGACCCCGCTCGCGCGGATGTCGGCGTCGATCAGCAGCGTCTGCACGCCGTGACTGGCCCGCGTCAACGCGAGGTTGCACGCCGTCAGGGTCTTGCCCTCGCCGTGCGCGGAGCTCGTGACGGCGATGGCGATCGGTCCGGAGGCCGGAACGCCACCGGAGAATTTCAGGTCGACGGCCAGCGCGCGGAACGCTTCCAGCGTGACGTTCGCGTCCTCGAGCGCCCGGCGGGAGCGTGTGTCGCGCCGTGGCAGCTGCTGGTCGATGGTCAGCGCCTGGAGCACGGGTCCCGGTCGACGCAGCCGTGGGATCGTCGCGAGAACCGGGGACCCGACGGTGCGTTCCACCTCGATCCGCTCGTGCAACCGCGAATCGCGCAGCTCCCGCAGGACGGCGAGGCCCACCCCGCAGCCCAGCCCCATCAACAGCCCGAGCGCGAGATTGAGCGGCACCCGGGGAGCGGCCGGGCGGTACGGAAGCGACGCGTCATCGACGATGCGGACGCTGGGGAGCTTGACGGCTTCCGCGACCTGGGCTTCCTGCAGCCGCGACTGCAGCATCTGCCAGACGTCTTCGATGCTCGACCGCTCCCGCTCGAGGCGGGCAGACTGGATCTGCTCGCCGGGGATGGCCGCCAGCCTCTGGCTGAGCTGACGCTGCGTCCCGTCGAGCGACCGGATCTGCACGGCGAGTCCCTGCTCGTAGCTCGACGCAATGGAGTGCAGCTGCCGCTCGATGTCGGCGATGCGGGTGTCGACCGCGGCGAGGTCGGCGTTTTGCTCGGTGCGCCGCAGCGCGAGGTCGACGCGGCGGTTTTCCAGGTCATTGAGGCTCGCGAGTAGCCCGGTCACCGCCTCGTTCTTCAGCAGGGCGGGAAACCCGGCCAGATCGCGAAAGCGCCTGCTCGCTCCCGGCGCCGCGTCGATCCCGCGAATCAGGTTCGTCAGCGCGTCGTGCTCGGCGACCAGCTGGTCGCGTTGTGCCTGGACCGCGATGTCCTGCTCGACCTCGCCCGAGGCGCGTGAATCGAGGGCGACCGCCTGGTGCCCCCGCGAATAGATGGCGATGCTGTCTTCGACCTCCCGGAGCTGCGTCCCCAACCGGGCCACCTGATCGCGCAGGAAGGCGGCGGTGGCGGCGGCGTCCGCCCGCTGCAGGTCCGTCCGTAATCGCATGTAGCTGTGGGAAATACGGTCGCACAGCTGTTGCGCCGTGATCGCCGAGCCGCCCTTGCAGGTCAGGTCGATGAGATCCGCTTCGCGATTGACGAGGGTCGCCGCAATGCGATGCTGCGTCTGTTCTACCGCGAGCGGGAACGGGACGACGCGGAGGGCCACGTCGGCGCCCAGCGACTGCGGTGCGCGCAGCCCGATCCCCGCGAAGTGAGTGACCGAGTCCGGCGCGGCGACGGTGAGCAGGGTGTCCCCCGGCTGCGCCCGTACTTGCCAGCTCCCGAGCCGGCCAGGGACGAAACGGTACTCGCCGGCCGGGGCGTCGCGTGCGGCGGTGAAGTCGGGGAACACATCCTCAGGCCGCTGCTCGAATCCATCGGCCACGACCACGACGTGCAACGCGAGATCGTCGACCACCGGCTCCACCACACTGCGGCTGTTCAGCAGGTTGATCTCGGTCTGGATCTGGCCGACGGCCCCGAGCCGCTCGAGCACGTCGAGGGCAGGCGATTCCTGGCCCCCCTGCTTCTCGACCAGAAAGGTGGTCGTCGACTTGTAGGTCCGCGGCCAGAGCCACGTCAGCACGGCCGTTACGAACAGCACCAGGAGAGCGGTGGACATGATGGACCAGCGGCGGCGGCGCAGCACCCATGCGACGCGCTGGACGTCGGACGGGGCGGCCCGCTGCAGCGAGCGACCTGAACGCGGGCCAGACCGCGCCGGCGGCGGGCCCTGGCCCCGAACCGCGGGCAGGCGAGTGGTCATTGGGCTCCTCTGCCGTGGAGGACGGCCGGAATGGTCTTGAGCAGGATCAGCGCGTCGAGCTGCAGCGACCACCGATCGATGTATTGGAGGTCCAGCTGCACCCACCGTTCGAAGCTCACCGAGCTGCGGCCGCTCACCTGCCAGAGACAGGTGAGCCCCGGCGGCATGCTGAAGCGGCGCATCAGCCACCCCTCGCTGAAGCGACCGACATCGCGAACCGGGAGCGGGCGCGGGCCCACCAGCGACATCTCCCCCTTGAGCACGTTCCAGAGCTGCGGCAGCTCGTCGAGGGAGCTTCTACGGAAGAACCGCCCGACCGGGGTGATGCGCGGATCGCCGGCGATCTTGAACACGGGGCCCTGTGCTTCGTTCTGCTCTTCCAGCGACGGCTGCTGCGCTTCGGCATCCGACACCATCGTGCGGAACTTGTACATGCGAAACAGGCGCTTGTTGAGCCCGTACCGCTGCTGGGCGAAGAGCACAGGACCCGGACTGGTGAGCTTGATGACCGCAGCGATCAACAGCAGGACCGGCATCAGCACGACGAGGCTCAGCGCGGCGCCGACGACGTCGATGATGCGCTTGATGATGAGCCGGAAATCATCCTGCACGACCTTGACGGTGCGGAACGCCGGCTCTTCGTACCCGACCCGCCCCAGCGAAGGCTCGAAAATGTCGGCGAGATACGCGGACTGCACGCCGAGACGCTCGCAGGTGTGGATGACCTCCTGGATCCGCTCGTAGCACGACCGGATCGGCAGCGCGATAAGCACCTCGTCCACCACCTGATGGATGAGCACCGATTCGAGATCACGGAGCGAGCCGAGCCAGCGCGGCAGATGCGGTGAAGTGGCGGAGACATCCTCGACGTCCATGCAACCGATCAACGACGCCCCCGGGTCGTCCGCTCCGTTCAAGCTGCGGAGCACGCGGCACAACACCTGGGCCCGCGGGCCGGTGCCGATGATCAACACTTCCCGCGGTCGCCGGCCGGAGACCCAGGTTCCGAGGGCGCGCACGATTTGACGCGACACCAGGATGGCCGGTATGGAGAGCGCCCAGAAGAGGGACACCGTCTCGAGTCGGAACGCCCCGGTGGCGCTGAACAGGCGAAACAGCAGCGTCGGGAGCGCCCCCAGAGAGGACGCAGCGACCACGCGCGCCAACTCTTCGCGCGGAGTCGCGACGCGCCACCGCCGGTACAGTCCCAGCCAGGTGAAGGCGCGATTCCAGCACACCGCGAAAATGAGCAGCAGCAGGACCTTCTCGACGGTGACCCGGAGGGCGAGGAACCCACCGACACCGCGCGGCAGGTCGCCGATGTTGACGAGGATGAGGGCGGTGCACAACGCCGCCACCGCGGCCACCTGATCCCCGACCTTCAGCGCCCGATAGACGAACGCCGATGCCGATCGCGCCGGCCCGATGGGCCACGACGGACGGCGTAGGCCGGGGAGGGCGCGGACGGCCTCCCATTCAGCCGTCGTCACGCACCGCCCGGGTGTAAG
>DATFSB010000038.1:0-17159 GCA_035262825.1 Gemmatimonadales bacterium
GGTCGGTTTCTGCAGCAGGGGAAGCGGCTGCAATTCAGTCTCGGCGCGGCACCCACCTTTTTCGGGTTCTTCCCCGGGATCGGGCCGTTCTCGCGCATCCGCCACTCGGTCGCGTTCGTCATGAACTATCAGTACGCGCCCGGCGCGAAAGTGGACCCGGTGTTCGCGCACGCGCTCGACCCGGCGGGTCGGCTGCTCAACGCCAGGAGCGATCCGCAGCAGACGATCACCCTCGGGTTGTCACAGGTGTTCGAAGCGAAGTTCAAGCCGACGGCGCGAGACACCGGCAACACGCCACCACGCAAGATCCGGCTGCTGAGCCTCAACACCTCCGGGATGTCCTACAACTTCGAGCAGGCCAAGATGCCGGGCCGGGTCGGCTGGCAGACCCAGACGTTGACCAACACCTTCTCCTCCGACTTGCTCCCCGGATTCAACCTTCAGGTGACGCACGATCTGTGGAAGGGGCAGGTCGGCCTCGATACGACGAGGTTCGATCCGTTCCTGCAAAGTCTCTCGGCGTCCTTTGCGGTGAGTCCGCGGACCTTTGCCGCACTGGGCGCCCTGATCGGGCTCGGGCACCGCCCCGAGGGTACGGGCGGCACGCCAGGGGCAGCGCCGGGCGCCGTGCCGGGGGGAACGTTTGGTCCGGGACCGCGCTCGATGGGCGGGTTCGGCGGATTCGGCGGGCCCGCGGGTGGGTTTGCAGGTGGCGGCGGACGCGGCTTCAGCCTCAACGTTCAGTTCTCGCTGCAGCGCACGCGTAAGCTGACGAGAACCGATACGCTGGGGAACGCGATCCCCATCTCGGGGCTGTCGGGGGGCAACCAGCAGATGTCGCTGGCCATGGCGTTCAGCCCTACACCGCACTGGACGGCGTCCTGGAACACCAATTACGACTTCGAAACGAAGCGCTTTCCGCAGCACTATGTGCGCCTGGAGCGGGACCTGCACCGCTGGCACGCCTCGTTCGCCTTCAGCCGTACCGCGAGCGGCAACTTCGCGTTCAATTTCTATGTCGCGCTGCTCGACGAGCCGGACATCAAGTTCGACTACGACCAGCAGAGCTACCTCCACACAACGAACCCAAGCCCCTGATCTCCTCTAGCTGTCCTCGCCGGAGGACACTCCCGCTTCCTGGAATCAACATAAGTCTTTGATCAGTAACAAGTTACTGTTCGGCACGAGGTCTGCCAATGGAGCAGGCGTTTCCGTCCTTCTCCACGAGGTACGTATGTCGTCCCGGATCACCGCCAGTCTTGTCGTAGCAGGGGTGCTGCTCGCCGGCTGCCAAAACACCTATGACACGACCGGCTCGCTGCCGACCGTGTCCGCTCCGACGAATCTCTCCTATCAGCTCGACCCGAGCGGCGATCCGTCGACCCCGGCGGGGATCCTGCTGCGCTGGGACGATGTGACCGATGCGACGCTGGCGAGCTATCGCATCTACTCGCGCGGCAGCACGAACAGCGCGTTCAGCCTGCGTGGCGAGACGACGTCCAACACGTTTCACGACAACGGCGTGCCGCATCTGCAGTACTACGTGACGGCCACCGACGTGGACGGCGGCGAGAGCGATGCCAGCAACACCGTCACCGTCGACGAGCGGCTGGCGTTGGAAAGTCCCGGCTCGCTCAATTCGATCTCCCTGAACGGGGCGATCCAGCTCGACTGGGCCGACAACGCCTTCCTGGCCGACCCGAACCGCTTCCAGTGGTACCGCGTCTACAGCGCGTCGTACAACCTGGACACCGGCTTCTGCGGCACCGACTGGGCGCTCGAGGGCACGACGGTGTCGCCGGAGTTCGTCGCGGCCGCGCTTGCGAACGGCGTGCCGCGCTGCTTCGGTGTGTCGGCGATCAGCGTCGAGGGCTACGAGAGCCTCTGGTCGCCGCTGCGCCAGGACACGCCGCGTCCCGACGCGCGCAACCTGCTGGTCTCGGCCTTCGAGGCGAACAGCGCCACCGCCGGCTTCCGCTTCTGGGATGACGTCAACCAGGACGGCATCGGCCAGGCGACCGAGCTCGGCCTCGTGCAGGACGGCAACCGCACCGACATCGACTTCTGGGTGCACCGCGCCGCCGATTCGACGCTGTGGATCGTGCCGGAGTTCAGCGGGACATCGCTGCAGCTCTATTCCAATCAGCCGGTCGCGGATCTGACCTCGATCGACTTCGCCCCGGCGAGCGGCTACTCCCGGAACATGATTCAGGCGCAGCCGGGCTATGGATACGTGTTCCAGATCGTCGAGGGCAGCACGGTTCGCTATGCGGCGCTGCGGGTGACGCACGTCGGTCGCAGCTACGTGATCTTCGACTGGAGTCTCCAGACCGATCCCGGAAACCCCGAGCTGCTGGTGCACGGGAATCTGCCGACGTCGGTGGAGACCGGCATCACCGTCAAGACGCACTAGCAGGCCGTCGTTTTGCAGGGGGAGGGGCCGGGAGCCGATATCGGCTTCCGGCCCTTCTCGTCTCCGTCTACCTTCCTCCCCACCATGCCCGCCACGGTCACCCTCGACGGCCGCTCGCTCACCATCGCCGACGTCGTCTCCGTCGCCCGGCACGGCGCGCGCGTGGCGGTGGCGCCGGAAACACGCGACCGCGTCACGCGCTCGCGAGCTGAGGTCGAAGCCGCCATTGCCCGCGGTGAGACGATCTACGGCGTCAATACCGGCTTCGGGAAGCTGGCGCACGTCCGCATCCCGCCCGACGACCTGCGGGCCCTGCAGCTCAATCTCATCCGCAGTCACGCCTCCGGCGTGGGCGAGCCGCTGCCGGCCGAAGCCGTGCGCGCGATGATGCTGCTGCGCGCCAACGTCCTGCTGATGGGGACGAGCGGTGTCCGCCCGCTGATCCCCGATACGCTCGTCGCGATGCTCAACGCCCAGATCCATCCGACGGTCCCGTCGCAGGGTAGCGTGGGAGCATCGGGCGACCTGGCGCCGCTCTCGCACCTCGCCCTCGCGATGATCGGGGAGGGCCCGGACGGTCACCGGCTCGCTTCCGCGGGGATCGCGGCTGTGACGCTCGAGGCCAAGGAGGGGATCGCGTTCGTCAACGGGACGCAGGCCCAGACCGGCCTCACGGCGCTCGTGGTGCACGACGCGTGGACGCTGTGGCGCACCGCCCACGGCGCTGCCGCGATGAGTCTCGAGGCGGTGCGCGGTACGCCGGTGCCGTTCGACTCCCGCATCCACGACGCCCGTCCGCACCCCCACCAGCAACGCTCCGCCGCCCTGCTGCGCGACCTCCTCGCCGACAGCGCCATCAGGGAGTCGCATCGACACGATGATCCCAGGGTGCAGGACGCCTACTCGCTGCGCTGTACACCACAGGTGCTCGGCGCGGTGGGGGAGGGCATCGCCTTCGCCGAGCGGCTGGCGACGACGGAGCTGAATGCCGCAACCGATAACCCGCTCGTCTTCGGCGCCGAAGTCTTGTCCGGAGGCAACTTCCACGGTCAGCCGATTGCCCTCGCGCTCGACGTGCTCGCCATCGCCCTCGCGACGCTCGCCGGGCTCGCCGAGCGGCGACTCGAGCGCGTCGTGAATCCCGATCTGTCGTCCGGTCTGCCCGCATTCCTGGCACTGCACCCCGGGCTCGATTCCGGGTTCATGACGGCGCAGATCGCAGCCGCAGCCCTCGTCGCCGACGCCCGGGTCCTGAGCACCCCCGCGAGCGTGCAGTCGATTCCAACCGAAGGCAATCAGGAAGACGTCGTGCCGATGGGGATGACGGCAGCCTGGAAAGCTCGCCGCGCCTACGACGACGCGGCGCGGGTCGTCGCGATCGAGCTGCTCGCGGGAGCGCAGGGGCTCGAGTTTCTGAAACCGCTCACCCCCGGACGCGGTGTGGCCCGTCTCTACGACGCGGTGCGCCGCCTGGTGCCGGCCCTCAGTGCCGATCGTCCGATGTCGGACGACATCGAGCGCATCGCGGCAGCGATTCGCGCGGCGCAGCTCGTGCCGCCGGAGGCTCCATGAGCGGGGCGCGGACCGTGCGCGCTCCGCGTGGTCCGGAGCGCTCCTGCCGCGGCTGGGTCCAGGAGGCGGCGCTCCGGATGCTCATGAACAACCTCGATCCCGAGGTCGCCGAGCGTCCCCAGGACCTCGTCGTGTACGGCGGGACGGGGCGCGCGGCGCGCAGCTGGGCGGCGTTCGACGCCATTGTCCGGACGCTCAAGACACTCGGCGACGACGAGACGCTGCTGGTGCAGTCCGGCAAGCCCGTCGCTGTGTTCACCACACACCCTGATGCCCCGCGCGTCCTCATCGCCAACGCCAATCTCGTGGGCCGCTGGGCGACGTGGGAGGTGTTCCGCGACCTTGAGCGGCGCGGGCTGATCATGTACGGCCAGATGACTGCGGGCTCGTGGATCTACATCGGCACGCAGGGCATCCTGCAAGGCACGTTCGAGACGTTCGCGTCCGTCGCGGCGCGCCACTGGGGTGGCTCGCTCAAGAGTCGGCTCGTGGTCACGGGTGGTCTCGGGGGAATGGGCGGGGCTCAGCCGCTCGCGGCGACGATGAATGACGGCGTCTGTCTGGTCGTGGAAGTCGACCCCACCCGCGTGCAGCGCCGGCTGGAAACGCGCTACCTCGACCGCGCCACGGCGTCGCTCGACGAAGCGCTCGCCTGGTGCGATGCCGCGCGGCGCGCGGGCACGCCGCTGTCGGTGGGACTCGTCGGCAACTGCGCCGAGGTGCTCCCCGCGCTGGTGCAGCGGGGACTCGTCCCCGACGTCCTGACCGACCAGACTTCCGCCCACGACACCCTCAACGGCTACGTTCCGGCGGGACTCCCGCTCGCCGACGCCCAGGCGTTGCGCGACGCCGATCCCGCCGAGTATGTCCGCCGCGCCGTCGCCAGCATCGCGGTGCACGTCCGGGCGATGCGCGACCTGCAGCGCCGCGGCGCCGTCACGTTCGACTACGGCAACAACATCCGCACTGTCGCCGCCGATGCCGGCGTCACGGATGCATTCGACATTCCGGGATTCGTGCCGGAGTACATCCGGCCGCTGTTCTGTGAGGGGAAGGGCCCCTTCCGCTGGGTCGCTCTCTCCGGTGACACGAAGGACCTCGATCGCACCGATCGTCTCGTGCTGGAGCTGTTTCCCGACAACCCGCATCTCGCGCGCTGGATTCGCCTGGCCCGCGAACGGGTCGCGTTCCAGGGTCTGCCGGCGCGCATTTGCTGGCTGGGGCAGGGGGAGCGGGCGCGCTTCGGCGTCGCCTTGAACGATCTCGTCGCCTCCGGAGAGCTGTCGGCGCCGATCGTGATCGGCCGCGACCACCTCGACACGGGCAGTGTCGCGTCGCCGTACCGCGAGACGGAGGCGATGCGCGACGGGTCGGATGCGATCGCCGACTGGGCGATCCTCAACGCGCTGGTGAACACCGCTTCCGGGGCATCCTGGGTGTCGTTCCATCATGGTGGCGGGGTCGGCATCGGCAACTCGCTGCACGCCGGGCAGGTGATCGTCGCGGACGGCACGCCTGCCGCACGGCGGCGGCTCGAGCGCGTGTTGACGAACGATCCCGGCATCGGCGTGGCGCGGCACGCGGATGCCGGCTACCCCGAGGCCCTGGCCGCGGCGCGGCGCGCCGGGCTGCGGCTGCCGATGTTGGAGGCTGCCGACTGAGTCTTCTTCTGACCGGGGCGCGGGCGGTCGTGACCTGCCGCGGGCCGGCGCGCGCGCGACGCGGCGCCGAGCTGGCCGAGCTCGAAGTGTTGCGGGACGCCGCCGTCCTGATCGAGGGCGGTCGGATCGCTTGGGTCGGTCCCCGCAACGACACGCGCGCGATCCAATCTGCAAGTCGCAATCCGCAATCCACAATCGAAGAAGTGGAAGTCCGCGGAGTACTCTTCCCCGGCTTCGTGGATTGCCACACCCACGCCGTGTTCGGTGCGCCGCGACTGGACGATCACGAGCGGCGGGCCCTCGGCGCGACCTACCAGGAGATCGCCGCGGCGGGCGGTGGCATCCTGCAATCGGTGCGCGACGTGCGCTCGCGCAGCGCGGCGGAGCTCGAAGCCGTGACGCGGTTGCGGCTCCTGGCGTTGCGGGCGCACGGCAGCACCACGATCGAGGTCAAGTCGGGATACGGGCTCGAGCTCGAGACCGAGCTGAAGCAGCTGCGCGTGATTCGCCGCGTGAGCGAATCGGAGCGATTGCAGCTCGTGCCGACGTTCCTCGGCGCCCATGAAGTGCCGGCGGAGTACCGGTCGCGTCGCCAGGAGTACGTGCGGCTGGTGGTCCATGACATGCTGCCGGCGGTGGTCGGCGAGCAGCTGGCGCGCTGCTGCGACGTGTTTTGCGAGCCCGGAGTATTCGATCCTGCGGAAACGCGGACCATCCTGAGTGCCGCGCGGAAGCTGGGTCTGGCGCTGAAGCTCCACGCCGACGAGCTCGAGGGGTCTGAAGGAGCGCTGCTGGCGGTGGAGATCGGCGCGCTTTCGGCGGACCACCTTGCCAGCATCTCGGACGCCGGGATTCGGGCGCTGGGCACGAGCGACACCGTCGCCGTCCTGCTGCCCGCGACGATGAGCTTCCTCGGCCGCAACCGTCAGGCGCCGGCGCGGCGCTTGATCGAAGCGAACGCGGCGGTGGCGCTCGCCAGCGACTTCAACCCCGGATCCTCTCCTACCCCGGGCCTGCCGCTCGTGATGAGCCTTGCTGTCTCACAGCTCGGCATGCGGCATGCGGAGGCGGTCGTGGCGGCGACGGTGAACGCCGCCGCCGCCCTCGGTCTGGCTGGGGACCGCGGCCAGATCGCCCCAGGCTTCGCCGCGGATCTCGTGGCCTGCGACGTGTGGGACTGGCGCGAAGTGGCGTACTGGGCGGGGGCCAATCTCGTAACCGCCGTCTGGACAGCGGGTTCCGCTTGTCCGCTCTCGCCACCCCCGGTATCTTTGGGAATCCATGTCGAAGCTTGAGAAGCTCAAGGAGCGGGCGCGGGCCCTCGAAGCCAAGGATACCAAAGCCGCGATCGACTCGTGGCTCGAAGTCCTCGACGCCCAGGAAGACGAGTCCGATCCCAATCCCGATCTCGCCATCTTCAACCGGATCGGCGACCTCTATCTCAAGCTGAAGGACCCGGGGCAGGCGGCCGACTACTACGACCGTGCCGTCGATCGCTACGCCGAGCTCGGCTTCCACAACAATGCCATCGCGATGTGTAACAAGGTGTTGCGGAACGCACCGGGACGTCCCAGCACCTATCTGAAACTCGCCAAGCTCTACGCCGCCAAAGGATTCACCGGAGAAGCCCGGCAGAACTTCATCGAATACGCGGAACGAATGCAGAAGGCCGGCAACATCCAGCAGGCGTTCCAGGCGCTGAAGGAGTTCGTCGACCTTTCACCGGAAGGGGAGCAGCTGCGCCAGATGCTCGAAGAGCATCTGCGTGCGCACGGCGGGCCGGAGCTGCAGGCCAAACTCGCGGCAGCGCCCGCGCCAAAGCCCGGCGCCGCGCCTCCGACGGCGCCGAAAGTCCCCAAGCGCAAGACGACGAGCCTCGTCTTTCTCGATCTCGATGAGCCGGCGAAGGCGAAGACGCCGCTGCCGGGGCGTCCCAGCGGCGGCCCGGTGCGACCCACGATGGCGCCGCCGGTGAGCGCACCTCCGGTAGCCAAGGCGCCGCCGCCACCGCCACCGGCCCCGCCTCCGGTCGCACGACCGGCTGCCGGTGCGCTCGAAACGACGAGTATGGGAGATGACGTCGTCAGCGAGCCGGTGGATCACCTCGATGGGTTGCAGATCACGAATACCGATTTCGACCAGGTCCGGGAATCGGTGCGCGACGTCGAATCGCTCCGTCAGGAGAATCTCGTCGGCGATGCCGAGCCAATCGAGGGTCTTGAGCCGACGGCGCCCGCCGCCGAGGAGCAGGAGGCGCCCGAGCCGATCGATCTGCCGCTCGTCGAAGCGTTCGAGGTCGGCGTGCCCGACAGCGAGATCGAAGAGGAGCCCTCGCTGCCCGCCCAGGAGCTGGTGGTACCGCCGCTGGTCGAGCCGTCGAAACGGAAGACCATCGTCGAGATCCCGCCGCTGGAGCTCGAGTCCAGCTTCGACGACGGGATGGAAACGGCGACGGCGGCGCAACACCACGACGTCGACGACGAGCCGCTGGCGATCGATGATTCCATCGACGTCATCAAGGAATCGGACCGGGAGCCGCTGGTGTTCAGCGGGCTCGGCGAGGCGGCGGTGGAAGCCCCGTCGATCGAGGAGCTTGAGGCGCGGGTCGCCGACGATCCCGACGACGCGGAGGCCCACCAGGCGCTCGGCGAAGGTCTGATCGAGGCCGGCGAGCGAAATCGCGGTGTTGAAGAGCTCGAGCTCGCCAGCGCCGGGTTCGAGAACGCCGGCAATCTCATCCAGGCGCAGGGGCTCGTGGACGAAATCCTGCGCCTCGATCCCAACAGCGTCCGGCATCGCCAGAAGCAGGTCGAGTTCGCGTACAAGGCCGGTGACAAAGCCCGCCTGATCGAGGCCTACCTCGAGTTGGCCGACACGCTGCTGCGCACCGATCTCGCCGACAAGGCGCGTGCGGTATACGAGCGCGTCGTCGAGCACGACCCGAAGAACGAGCGCGCGCGGGCGGCGTTGTCGATGCTCGCGCCGCCGCCAGAGCCGCCGAAGCAGGAGGGGCGGGTCGCGCCGAAGGACGCGAAAATGCGCGTGCGCGACGAGACGAGCGAGGTCGGGGACTTCGTCGATCTCGGCGCGATGATTCTCGACGAAGACGCGCCGCGCGATACGCGCATGAAGGTGGAAGACGAAGCGCCGACCGGCGACGAGGAGCAGGATTTCCGCGAAATGCTGACGCGCTTCCGCCAGGGCATCGACGAGAACATCGAAGACACCGACTTCCAGTCGCATTACGACCTCGGCGTCGCCTTCAAGGAGATGGGACTGCTCGACGAAGCGATCTCCGAATTCCAGAAGGCGCTGCGGGCCCCCGAGGGGAAGCTGCGGACCTCCGAGGCCCTGGGCGTGTGCTTCTTCGAAAAGGGCGCGTCGGTCGTAGCGGAGTCGATTCTGCGGCGCGCGCTCGAGCTGCCGTCGACCGGCGACCAGGAGCGGCTCGGCATTCTGTACTGGCTCGCCCGCGCAATCGAGGAGCAGGGGAAAGCCGCCGAAGCCCGCGAGCTGTATGGCCGCGTGTTCGCCGTCGACATCCGCTTCATGGACGTAGGGGCGAGGGTCAAAGCGCTCGCCAACGCGCGCTGACGTGAGCGAACAGGCGATTCGCGCTTCGCTGGGTGACATCCAGCGCCCGGTGGCGGCGGAGCTGGATCAGGTCGCCGCCGAGCTGCGCCGCATCGTCGCGGCCGATTTTCCCATCATCGCCGACGCCAACGATCACCTGCTGCGGATGAAGGGCAAGCTGTTCCGGCCGATGCTGCTGCTGCTCAGCCGCCAGGCGGTGGGCGGCACCGATCCGCGTGCCGTGACGATGGCGGCGGTGGTCGAGCTGATCCACCTGGCCACCCTCGTCCACGACGATTCGGTCGATCACTCGGCGCTGCGGCGCGGCATGCCGACGCTCAACGCGCTGTTCTCCCATCAGGTCGCCGTCATCATGGGCGACTATCTCTACTCGCGCGCCATCATCGAGCTGGTGCGGCTGGGGGATCTGGAGCCGCTGCGCGTGTTCGCGCGTGTGACCAACGAGATGACGATCGGTGAAATGCGGCAGCTCGAGGCGCACGACAAGCTGGCCTACAGCGAGTCCCAGTACGACATGCTGATCCGCGCCAAGACCGCGTCGCTCCTCTCCGGCGCCTGTGAAGTCGGCGCGCTCTCCGCGCCCGCGCCGGTGCGGGAGGCGCTGGCGCGGTTCGGCATGCTGCTCGGCATGGCGTTCCAGATTACCGACGACCTGCTCGATTACACCCAGCCGGAGGCGGTGACGGGCAAGCCCTCGGGACTCGACCTGAAGGAGCACAAGATCACGCTGCCGCTGATCTCCGTGTTGCCGCGATTGTCGACGGACGAGCGCCAGGTCGTCGCCCACCTGATGGCGACCGACGATCCGCCCGACGCGCAGGTGGCGGAGGTGATCCGGCTCGTTGAAGCTGGCGGTGGACTCGAGGTGGCGCGACGCCGGGCGCTCGACCTCGCGCAGCAGGCCGAAGCGGAGCTGGCCGCGCTGCCGGCATCCACGGCGCGCGAGGCGCTGCGGGACAGCATCGCCTACGCCGTCGAGCGGCGGAGCTGAGCGTGGCGCGCGGTCCGCGGCGCCCGCTATTTTACTTTGGCGTCCTCGCCACGGGGTTCGTGCTGGGGGGCTTCCTGCAGGCGCTGTTGCGACGCTTCCTGCCCCAGGGCGCGGCGAAGGAGTTTTTCACAACCGCCGTTACGCCCACGTTCGGGCCGATTCACCTGGACCTGCTGGTGGTCTCGATCACGCTCGGGCCCATCGGCCTCGAGGTGTCGCTGTTGTCGGTGCTGGGCGTCGTCATCGCGTACCTGATCGCCCGGTCGCTTTTCTAGGGGAGTGGGTTATGGATCTGTCGCTGACACACATTCTGATCCTGCTGGTCATCGCGCTGTTGGTGTTCGGCGCCCGGCGGATCCCGGAAATCGGATCTTCATTGGGGCAGGGGATACGGGAGTTCAAGAAGAGCCTGCGGGAGGTCGGCTCGGATCAACCGCAGCCGCCCGTGCCGCCGTCGAATAACGCCTCGAACCTGCCCCCCTCGGGCGGGGAGCCGAAGCGCCTCAATGAGTAGCCCCTCCGCCGGCTAGCTGCCGGCGGCGGTGCTCTGCGGTCGAAACAGCTCTTTGCGCCGGTCGACCACTTTGGCGCGCTGGCGCAGCGCCGAGATGTAGGCTTCGACGCGCGCCTGACGCGCCGACTGCAGGATCCCATCCCGTTGGGTATCGCGCTGCGCCGCCCACGTCGCCGAGTCGGCGGCGTGCCGTGCCACGAGCTGAACCACGAACCCGCGATGATCACCGATTAATGCGCCGCTGTGCTGTCCCACCCCGAGCCTGAAGATGGTTCCCAGCACGTTGGGCTCGAGCTGCAGGATCGGCGGGGGATGCAGCCGCGTGAAGATGCCGAGATGCTGAACCGCGCCGCCCTGTGTCGCGGCAGCCGCCGCGAGCGGGCTCGAGGCGAGTGCGCTCGCCAGCTGCTGCGTGCGGACTTTCCAGACCTGGCCCTTCTTTTCCAGCCGCACCTGATAGTCGGCCTGGTCGCGCACCTGTTTGAGTGGTGCCACCCCTGACGGCTGGACCGAATCGAGCCGGAAGACGTAATAGGCCTTCTCTCCCTGGATCAGCGGGCTCGTTTCGCCCACGCGGTGCTCGAATGCCCAGACGCTGATGTCGGGAATCACGTAGCGGCCCAGCACCAGGCGATCCCCATCGACGATCCGCGGCGCCTGGGCCAGCGGCAGGTGCATCCGCTTCGCCGCGCTGTCCAGCAGCCAGCCGCTGTCGCGCTCGGCGACGATGCGATCGAGGCTGTCGGCCACCGACTCGACGGAATCGCGGTGCGCCCCGGCGAGCTCGATCGGGACGAGAATGTGCCGGACGTGCAGCGAGTCGCCCTTCTGCGTGTCGATCCGGAGGAGATGGTACCCGAAGCTCGAGCGGACCGGCTTGGAGACCTGCCCCACCGGCAGGCCACGCAGCCCGGCGAGGAACAGCGTGTCGAATGACGGCTGTTTGCGCGTGATCCATCCCAGGTCGCCGCCCTGGCGGCCGCTGGAGGTATCCGACGACGCACGCTTGGCGACGTCTTCGAACTTCGCCAGGCTGGCGGCGGCTTCGGTGCGCAGGCTCTCCGCGCGCGCGAAGGCGGCAGCGGAGTCCGTGCCGCTCGGCACGCGCGGCAGCGCGATGAAGCTCGTCCAGGCGCCGCCCGGGCGCTTGAAGTCGTCCTGGTGCGCGTTGTAGTAACGCGTCGCCTCGGCATCCGAGACGGTGACCGCCGAATCCGGGATCTGCTCCGGACCGATCGCCACCAGGTCGGCGGTGACGGAGTCGTGCTGGTCGCGGTAGATGCGCCACAACTTGGCGTCGGAGACGTAGAGATCGGCAGTGATGTACTGCAGCAGCTTCAACTGCGGGATCTGGTCGCGATAGCGCGCCTCCAGCGCCAGCAGGAACTCCGGGTTCTGGCCGCTCTGCAGGAAGCGACGCCACTTCGTCGGATCGAATTGTCCGTTGGTCTGGAAATCGGGAAGCGACATCACCTCGGGCGGCGGGGACGTTTGCGCCGCGTCCCGGATTTCCTGGTCGGTCACGGTGATGCCGAGTCGCTGTGTCTCGCGCTGGATCAGTTTCGCGCGCACCAGCTGCTCGACGACCTGATTCGCGATCTGCTCCCGGTCCTCGGCGGGAACCTGCGAGATGCCGTTGTTCGCCTGGTACTGCTGGATGCCCGTCTGCAGCGCCTGCTGGAATTCGGGGTTGCGGATCTCGACGCGTCCAACATGAAGCAATCGCAGAAACCAGTTGCTGGAGGTATTGACGACGACGACGGTGTCGCGGGAGCCGGAGAGGATTTCCTGTACTTGCCCGTACGCGAGCCAGCCGACGAACGACAAGGCGAGCACCGGGAAGACGTACTTGGTGATGGTTCGCATCTCGCGCAGCATGGCCATTCGAAACCCCAGCGTATTGGGCGGGTGAGGGGGTGTAAGTCTAAGCGGGACAACGAACAAACTCAAGCGAGAGAGTCGTGCCGGTATTTGACAGGTCACCCAGCCAAACACTAAGTTAGATCAATTCCCACAAAGACTTAGGCCGTGGCGTACACCAGCGAAATCGAAAAGCTCGAAGCCCGCTACCGGGAGAATCCCAAAGGGCGAAACTTCGCGCCATTGGCCGACGCGTATCGTAAAGCAGGGCTTATAGATAACGCCATTGAGCTCTGTCAGGCAGGGCTCACTCTCCATCCCGACTACGTCAGCGGTCACATCGTTCACGGTCGCTGTCTCGTCGACAAGAAAGACGACGCCGGCGCCGATGCGGTGTTCCGCAAAGTGCTCGCGTTGGATCCCGAAAACATCCTGGCGTTGAAGGTGCTCGCCGAA
Source organism: Gemmatimonadales bacterium (assembly GCA_035262825.1). Taxonomy (GTDB): domain Bacteria; phylum Gemmatimonadota; class Gemmatimonadetes; order Gemmatimonadales; family GWC2-71-9; genus DASTHG01. Next base: position 13,062 of record DATFSB010000038.1, read on the forward strand.
GTCGCCGAGCGGAACAACCACTACGACCAGGCGATCGAGTGGCTCAACCGATTGCTGCTCGCCGACCCGATGAACGGCGAGGCCGCCGAAGGGCTTTCGCGCGTGCGCGGCAAGGTGGCGACGCAACCGATCACGCCCCCCGCCGCAGCGGCAGCTGCAGCGGCGACGGCGCCGGTGGCGGCGCTGGTCGTGGACGCTCCTCCGTCTTCTCCTCCCGAGCCTCCTCCCGCGGAAGATGCGTCCGTGCAGGTGGAGCACGAAGCGGTCGAGTTCGACCCGAGCTCGGCGCCGGTCGATTTCGGCGCGGCGCAACGGGCGCTGGGAATCGAGAGCATGGAGGGACCATTCGATCCCAGCGCCCCCACGGCCTCGATGGCACGCCCCGACTTCGTGCTGGAGCGCACGTCCGAAACGAGTCCCGAGGCGGACGTCGCGGCGCCCGAGCCGGCATTCGAAACCGTCGACTTCAATCCCGCGGATGCCGAGCCGACCCAGACCGAGGGGCTGCAGCTCGACGAAGGGCCCGCCGTCGCCCCCGATCCGGGAGTGCAGGTCGAAGGTCTCGCTCGCACACAGTACGAAGGCAGCGGGATGTTCAGGGTCGATGGCGGCGTCGATCCCACGCCGTTCGAAGAGCGGCCCACCAGTCCGGTCGCCGATCTGCCGCTGATCATGCCGGAGGAGCTGGACCTGCCCCCGGTGCCCGCTGCACCGCCGCCGAGCGCTGGGCGCGTTTCGGCTGCCACACCCACGCCGGTTCCGGCGCCGCCGCCGATCGGCCATCACGACGACGACGACGGCGCCGCCGATCAGGCCGCCCTGTCGCAGGCCGAGCCGGTGCTGACGGAAACGATGGCCGAGCTGTATCTGCGCCAGGGACATCGCGAAGACGCCCTGCGCGTGTACGAGGCGCTGGCGGCGCAACGGCCGCACGACGCGCGGTTGCGGAACAAGGTGGCCGAGTTGTCGGCGCCGCCGGCGCGGCCGCGTCCGGCGGCTGGGGGGCAATCCGCCGGCGCGTTCCTGCGGGGGATTCTGGGTGCGCGACCGGGAGCACCCCCTGCGGCGCAGCCCGAGCCTGTTGCGCCGCGGCGGTCGGTGCCGTCCGTCCCGTCGCCCGCTGCGGAAGTGCCGGTGGACGTCGCACCCGCCGACACGGTTCCCGCCGGCGAGCCCGCGCCCGGCAGTCCGACGCGACCCGCCAGCGATGCGATCTCGCTCGATTCGGTATTCGGAGAGGAAAGCAATCGGGCCTCGGCGCCCGTCGCGCCGGAGCATGTGCCCGAACCCGGCGACGCGCCTTCCCCGGAGGGAGGATTCTCGTTCGACGACTTCTTCGGCTCGCCCGGGTCGCCGAACGCCGGGAATAAAACGTCGGCTCCCAACGCCCGTCCCTCGCGGCCGTCGGGACGGGCCCGTGCGCCCGAGAAGGAAGAGGACCTGGATCAGTTCCAGGCCTGGCTGAAGAGCCTCAAGGCCTAGTGCGCATCGCCGTTCTGAACGGCCCCAATCTCAACCTGTTGGGCGAGCGCGAGCCGGAGTTGTATGGGCGCGCGACCCTCGCCGACATCGAGGCGGCGACCCGCCGTGAGGCTGCAGCGTTGGGGGTCGAGGTGGTGTGGGCCCAGACGAATCACGAAGGGGAAATGGTGGAGGCGATCCAGCGGCTGCGGGGGTCGGCGGACGGCGCGCTCGTCAACGCGGCGGCGTTCACGCACACCAGTTTGGCGGTGCGGGATGCACTGCTGGCGGTGCAGGTGCCGTTCGTGGAAGTCCACCTGTCGAACATCTTCGCGCGGGAGCCGGCGCGCCGTCAGTCGCTGCTCGCCGACATCGCGTGGGGGGTCGTGAGCGGATTCGGCGCGGACAGCTATCGCCTGGCGCTGGATGGACTGGTGCGCCGGCTCCGCGCGACGCCCGCCAGTGGCGCCTGACCCGCGTCCCGCGCGGCACGCAGGCGTCGCGGCTCTGCTCGCAGCCGAGGGGCTGGACGCGCTGCTTGTGACTTCGCTGCCGAACATCCGCTACCTGACGGGATTCAGCGGGTCGGCAGGGCTGTTGCTGGTGCACCCCGGCGATCAGCTGCTCGTCACCGACTTTCGCTATCAGGAACAGGCGGAAGCGGAAGTCGACGGTGCGGCGCGCGTGGTGGTTGAGCGCACCAGTGCGTGGGATCGGTTGTTCCGCGAAGCCGGCGGCTCGAGCGTCGGGACGATCGGGTTCGAGGCGCACGCGCTGTCGGCGAAGGACGCCGAGCGACTCGGCGTGCTCGGGAAGGGCTGGCACTGGCGGGCGGCGCCGGAGCTGGTCGAGCGCCTGCGGGTGCGGAAGAGTGTGGCGGAAGTCGCGGCGGTACGCGCCGCGGCGCAGCTCGCGGCGGCGGCGCTGTCGGCGACGCTGGCAGACGTGCGCGCCGGCCAAACCGAGCAGGAGATCGCCGGCGCGCTCGAAGCGCAGCTGCGGCGATTGGGGAGCGAGAACCATCCGTTCCCGACGATCGTCGCGTCGGGGCCGCGCACGGCGTGGCCGCACGCGCGCACCAGCGGCCGTGTGGTGGCGCCCGGCGAATGGCTGCTGCTAGACTTCGGCGCCCAGGTGGACGGGTATTGCGCCGACATCACGCGCACCGTGCTGGTCGGTGCGCGCGCCACCGACGCGCAGCGGGCACTGTACGAGCTGGTGCGCACGGCGCAGCGCACTGCACGCGAGCGCATCCGGGCGGGGATGCCGGCGCGGGACGCCGATGCCTTGGCGCGCGACCTGATCGAGGCGCGCGGCTTCGGGGATGCGTTCGGGCATTCGCTGGGGCACGGGCTGGGTCTCGAGGTGCATGAGGCGCCGCGGCTCTCGCGCATCAACGTCGAGCCGCTGCCGCTGGACGCCGTGGTGACGATCGAGCCGGGGATTTATTTCGCCGGGCAGGGTGGGGTGCGACTAGAGGACGACGTTCACCTGGCGGCGGACGGTCCTGTCCTGCTGTCCGACGGCGCCACGGACCTGCTGGAGTTGTACTGAGCCCCCGCCCCCGGGCTTCCGGGTGCGGATTGACGGACCTGTTCCCGGGGTGGTCTATTTGGACTCTGTGCCGCGACCGTTGACATGAACCTGGATCTCATCGGGCAGCTGGTCAAAATCCTGCGCGATGCCCCCGAGCTCGGCGCGATCGAGGTGCGCCGGGGGTTGTTCGGTTTATGGGCGTCGGTGCGGGTGTCCAAGGCGGGGCATGGGGTCGGCAACGCGTCGGGACCGGTGGTGGTGACGTCGGCCCCCGTCGCGGCAGCTCCCGCCCCGGCCGCTGCGGGAACGGGTGGTGCCGCGCCGGCGCATACCGCTCCGGCGGGACCGGCGTTGCTCGAGATCAAGTCGCCGATGGTCGGCACATTCTACAAGTCTCCCGAGCCGGGTGCGGAGCCGTACGTGAAGAACGGCACGCGGGTGGCGCCGGGGCAGGTCGTCTGCATCATCGAAGCGATGAAGATCATGAACGAGATCGAGTCCGAAGTGCAGGGTGTCATTCGGGAGGTGTGCGTGGAAAACGCACAGCCGGTGGAGTTCGGACAGGTCCTATACCGGGTGGATCCCCATGCCTGACGCGCCGCAGGGCAGCCTGCCGCCATTCAACTTCAAGGCGGCGATCACACAGATGGTGCAACGCAACGGGTCGGACTTGCTCCTCAAGGTCGGCCGTCCCGCGACGATACGAGTCAACGGCGATCTGGTGGCGCTCGAGACTCAGCCCCTGAAGCCCGAGGAGCTGAAGTCGCTGGCGGAGCAGATCATGACTCCTCGCCAGGTCAAGGAGTTCGCCGAGCACAAGGAGGCGGACTTCGCCATCGGCGTGCCCGGCGTCGGGCGGTTCCGGACCAACGTCTACCAGCAGCGCGGCACAGTCGCCTTCGCCTTCCGCGCCATTCCGTACGAGGTGAAGACGATACAGGAGCTGAACCTGCCGGCCGTGATGGAAGAGATCGCGCTGCGGCCGCGCGGGCTGGTGCTCGTCACCGGCGTGACGGGGTCGGGGAAATCAACCTGTCTCGCGGCGATGTTGAATCACATCAACGCCAGTCGGCGCGTCAACATCATCACGATCGAGGACCC